>JAFWBN010000158.1 GCA_017507075.1 Alistipes sp.
GATATTGAGTTTACAGCAACTCTTATTTCTGACTCTTCAACTATACCAAATCACCTCTCTCGTATCGGTGGTATCGCAGGTTCAGACTACTATTCAAAGAGCCAGAGTGAGTCAAGTATCATCAACTGTACTAACGAGGGTAATCTTACCGTTCATAGTGATATTGGTACTTCAAACTCAAATGCTGCAGGTATTATCGGCTGGCCTGGTAAGGAGAGCGCATGTACAAATGTTACTCAGGGTTGTGTAAACAAGGGTGATATTGTAATTTCTGGTAAATCTAAGTTCCGTGCAGGTGGTATCCAGGGTGGTTCAGGTACTATTATTGACTGCGTAAATGAGGGCGATATTACAATCAACTCTTCTAACTCTGCTTCTAACTACGGAGGTCTTGCAGGTTTCCACTCAGGTGGTTATGAACTTAAGGGCTCTACTAACACCGGTAACATTGTAGCAAATGTAGCAATATCAGGTGGTGGTGTTGCAGGTATGGCAGGTAACCTCGGTAATGCTGCTCATGCTGAAGGTAAGATTATAAACAATACCATCAACTGTATTGTAAAGGCTGTTGAGGGTACTTGTGGCGCAGGTCTTGTTGTTGGACACTTCAACGGTAAGTCAAAGACAATCTACTTTGGAACAGCTGACGAGCCTATCAAGGTTGCAGGTTCATTACAGATTGGCGAAGTTGTTACCGTTGTTGATGCAACAAACTGCAATGACCCTGCAGTTCTTGGTTCAGGTTGTGCAAACTATGACCCAGCAGTACACTTCTACAACTGCGTACTTGCTCAGTAATTCATAAACATCTATATCAGGGAGCGACAACTATTTGTCGCTCTCTTTTTTGTCATAATAGTCTGATACATAGACGGTAAATATCGGGAAGAACATCATACCAACTACGGGGAGAAGAACGCAAATAATCTTTCCTATAGAGGTTACAGGAAAAATCTCGGCACCTACTGTTGTTACATTCATCGCGGCCCACCATAACGCGTCTCCAAAAGAGCTAAGATGGGAGTTTATATTGTACTCGCAGTCATAAAAGGCGAGGGCGGATATATATGTAAACATCGTAACGGTAAGTATGTATGCTCCCATAAGTCGTTTTTTAGCACCCTCGACCATCCACTCAAGTATTACCGTTGTTGCCATTATCGATATTAACACGGGAGCAAACGCCAAAATTCTTATACTGCTGTGGGGTAGTCCTGCACCACTCCACTCTAATATATCTATATAAGGTATAGAGGCTATGGCAAATATCGCATCTCTTATTCCGTGTAAAGCTCTGTATTCGGGAACTATTAGCCTAAATAGGGCTGTTACAAAAAATATACAGCACACAATTAACTGCAGCGTGCGATACCAAGATGAAAATCCACTCTTTATACCACCTGTAACCTCAAGGGATATGCCTATAAGTAGGGCGATGCTCGCTATTAGAGATATTGTATTCATGGTATTGGTTATTGTATGGAGAGCCGATTTGTTGTTTGCCATAATTCTATTTTTATAAAGTATAGAAAAAAGTCTGCAAAAACTTTGCAAAATAAAATTTATTGTCTACCTTTGCACTCGCAAATCGCAATGGCGGGATAGCTCAGCTGGTCAGAGCGCATGATTCATAATCATGAGGTCGAGAGTTCAAGTCTCTCTCCCGCTACAAAGAAGGAGTGGTCTTCCACTCCTTCTTTTTTGTGGTGGGAATAGACAATGTACTCCTATCTATTTTTATGTCGGGGAGAGACCTAAATCAAACTCACTTTTGGTCTGTGTTTGGATAATCAGTTTATTTTTTGTATTTTTGACCCGTGAATAATTATCCATTTTGGGTATGTGTAGGTTGGAGGGATATAATCCCATAGTGAGAGATGTGATATAGAGGGTTGAGCATTTATAACGGATGCTCGGCCCTCTAATTATTTTTATTGTACATATATGAGATGTTTTATTGATAGGTTTGAGGAGCAGGTAAAGAGCTGCTGGAGTTCTCCATCTTTGGGTAACTACAAAGCAAAGCCTATGAGTTATGGTGAGATGGCAAGCGAGATTGCTATTTTGCATACTCTCTTCAGTGAGGTTGGACTTGTAAAAGGAGATAAAATTGCTATAAATGCTGCAGGCTCTGCCAATTGGGGCAAGACTTTTATGGCAACAGTTACGGGTGGTTATGTGGCAACAGTTCTATTTAATGGATTTTTACCCACGGATACACAGCGTATGGTTGACCACTCGGATAGCAGATTGCTATACACAGAGAAGAGTGCCTTTGACAAGATGGATTTTGAAGCAATGCCTAAACTTTTAGGTGTTATAGATATAAAAACAGGCCATGTATTGGCTTCAAGGGACTATTTTGGATATCTGTATGAAAATCGTCGCAGAATATTTTCGCTTAAGTACCCTATGGGATTAAATCCTGAGGATGTGGTTTATCCACAACTCGATACAGATGATATTTGCTGTATGCTCTATACTTCAGGCTCTACGGGTACACCGAAAGGTGTTATGCTTTCAGTTGGAAGTATAAGTAGCAATGTGGAACAGTTTATAACTACACAACCGTATCATCATGGAGATAGATACTTAAGTCTATTGCCTCTGTCTCATATCTTTGGGCTTGTTGCAGACCTACTCTGCCCGCTTTGTATTGGTATGCATGTTACTATTCTGGGGATGCCGCCAATTCCAAAGGTGCTTAAGGAGGCTCTTTGCACAGTAAAACCTCGTGTTATTATGATGGTTCCCCTTGTGCTTACAAAGATTGTAGAGTATGCTATCGGTGAGTTTGTGCATAGCAAAACGGGACAAGAGAGACTTGCAGCTTATAAAGAGAACTCAGACTTCTGCTCCGCACTTAGAATAATTCTGATGTCGGCTCTGGGTGGCCGTGCAGAACTTATAATGACAGGTGGCGCAGCACTACCTGTGGAGATGGAAAAACTGCTGATACAAAAACTCTCTATGCCACTTGTTACAGGCTATGGCATGACCGAGTGTGGCCCACTTATCAGCATCGGACGACTTGAGAACTACCAAATGAAATCTGTAGGTGTTATTGTGGATGGTATGGAGGCAAAGATTGACTCTATAGACCCTTGTAATGTTGCGGGAGAACTTCTTGTGCGCGGTGTAAATCTTTGTAAGGGCTACTATAAGAACGAAAACGCAAACCTACAATCTTTTACCCCTGATGGATGGTTCCATACGGGCGATTTGGGTATGCTTCATGAAAATAACCACCTATTCTTGGTAGGTCGCTGTAAAAGTATGCTGCTCTCAACCAATGGACAGAATATATTTCCGGAGGAGATAGAGGTTATTCTTAATACCCTCCCTTATGTGGGCGAATCTCTTATCGTTCAGCGCGATAATCACCTTGCAGCAATAGTAGTTCCCGATACGGTAGCCTTAGAGAGGGATAATATAGACAACCATAGCCTTAGAGCTGTTATGAACGAAAATATCCGCCGCCTCAATGACTCTATCCCTGCATACGAGAGCATTGCCGCATACGAATTGCGCTTTGAACCATTTGCCAAGACGCCAAAGGGTAGTATAAAGCGGTTTCTATACGCCTGAATTTGTTGTGATAGTGGCACATTTCCTGCCGCTGTCTCATCTTCGGCAAAGGGAAATACGCTTAGTATGTCCCTTCGCCGAAGATTTCAACGAGCGTGGTAAATGCACCACTCTGACAACAAATTGGGTAGGTACTTTCATTTGGGCGCGCGTCCCTAAGGACCTTAGAGACTTTAGAGTCCTTAGAGACACTAAGGTCAGCGCGCGCAGTATTAAGGGCTTTAGTCTGCTGCCATTAGATGTTATTTCTTGTCATTTGTTATTTTTTTACTACATTTGTAAAAAATATCTTTTATGAAAAGACTACTACTTATTTCTGTAATTATTTTTTCTGTTCAGACACTTGTCGCACAAGAGTCTTTTAAGAGTAGTAATGGCTATTTTACCGCCAATGAACTTCCGGATATGCGAAAGTGGATGCCGGGACCTCCGGCTGAGGACTCGGCAGAGTTTGCCCTTGACCAGGCTCGCTATGAGTGGGGTAAAGCTCAGCGCGAGGATGCTCTGCGCCTTGCTCAGGCAAAAAAGCAGGCAATTGCAACAGTTGAAAACTTCTGCGATGAGTTTAGTGAGCCTTTCGGTATGACAATATCAAAGCAGACCACTCCGGAGATATATACGCTTATCCTTGATGCCGTATCAACATGTGCGCAGATTACCGTACTATCTAAGGAACACCACATGCGCCGTCGCCCTTATGTCTATTATGGAGAGGGGACTCCTCTGCCACAATTTGAGGAGAAGATGGGTAAAAATGGCTCCTTTCCGTCGGGTCATACAGCAAGAGGTTGGGCGGCTGCACTGATACTTACAGAGGTAAATCCTGCGGCGGCAGATGCACTCCTTAAAATGGGTTATATGCAGGGTGATAGCCGTATAATTGTGGGTTACCATTGGCAGAGCGATGTTACAGCATCGCGTATTGCAGCCTCTGCAGCCGTAGCATACCTACACACATCGGACCGCTTTTTGAAACAGATGAAAAGAGCAAAAAAAGAGTTTGCAAAGTTAAATAAGAGACGCAAATAAATTATGGCAGAGTAAAAAACTCTGCCATAATTTGTTACAAACCAAAAGTTTACTAACTTTGTATACGTAAAAATATGTAATTATGAAAAAATATACCTACTAAGAGCCTAAAATGCGTGTTGTAACTCTCAGCCTTGAGCGTGGCTTTGCTACATCACTTGAAAATCCGGAGACTAACCCTGAAATAGATTGGTAGCTATGAAAAAGTTTTTGATTTTTGCACTTGCTGCATCGCTTTTTGCGGGGTGTAGCAAAGATATAACAACAGAAATAGACCTAAATACAAATATCCTTAAGGTAGGCTTTGAATTGGATTCCCGCGTGCAACTCAACGAGAATTGCCAAGCAGTGTGGACAAATGGCGATGTTGTATCTGTTTTTGATGCTGATGGTATTCATAGGAGATATGAGTTTCAAGGCGAGACAGGCGCGCGCGAGGGCGTGTTAGTACCTGTCTCTATGGGTTGGGGGAGCGCAGAGACGACTACTTATGAAGTAGTGGCTGTATATCCATATAGAGAAGATTATTATATATCACGCAATAATTCGACGGTTGATTTGATACTCCCTGCCATACAATACTACAAAAATGGTAGTTATGGTGTCGGTGCAAATTTGATGATTGGTACAGGAGTTGACAGAAATATAAGGCTGAAGAGCCTTTGTGGATATATTAAGTTGCAACTTACGGGAGGTAAAAAACTGACAAGAATTACTTTGAGAGGTAATAATAATGAGATAGTTGCAGGCAGTGTTACAGCCAATTATAAAGACTTTACACTTACTCAATCAGATTCTAATGCAGTCAGTGAGATAACTCTTGATTTGGGAGATGGTGTACAACTTATGGATACACCTACAGACTTTTATATATCTCTTATCCCACAGACCTTCACAAATGGTATTACAATAACTGCGTCTGCTGCAGATGGAACATATATTTCCCAAAAAACAAGTAAGCAGATAACTGTAACTCGTAATACGATACAGCCGATGGCATCCATAAAGTATGAAGATAAGATAGATTCTACCACAGGAGGTATATTTACAATCAATTATACATCAACAGATGGTGCAGTTGTAAAGACAAAGGATGTTTTTGGGGCAGGTATTGTGTCAAACACCTACCAAGATGGTAAGGGAAAGATTGTCTTTAATGGTGCAGTAACTACAATTGGTGAAAAGGCGTTTATGTGGTGTGATAATCTTCAGAGTATAGAGATTCCTGAGGGTGTGGTTGAAATAGCAAGCAGTGCATTTTATGATTGTAGTAATCTGCAGAGTGTAACGATAGCAAACAGTGTAACCTTGATTGGAAGTAGAGCCTTTGAAATGTGCTACAAATTGAGTGATGTTTCGCTTAATAGTGGACTAAAAATAATCGGAGACTCAGCTTTCTCTTCTTGTTGGAAATTGGAGAAAATAGATTTACCAAATACATTGACGACAATCGAAGACTCTGCTTTTATGCTCAGTGGACTCACAGAACTTAAGATTCCGTCAAGTGTAACCGAAATAGGCAATAGCGCGTTTGCTACAGTTCCATTAGTCCATGTAGATATACCTAATACGGTAAAAAGAGTTGGCCGTGCAGCATTTCGTAATAATCCTTCGCTGAAGAGTATTAAGATTGGTAGCGGACTTAAGCACCTTGAGCCATACACTTTTGAAGAGTGTATCAATCTGGAGACTATCTCTTTTGGCTCTAATATCGAGATTATTGATGTAGGTGTGCTACTGAATAGTTTTAACAACTTTGATGGAAACCTTATACTTCCGGAGAGTGTAAAAACTATCGGAGACATTGCTTTCTCCTTCCGTTATGGTTATGGCAGTGAGGCAGCTGTATTTATAAAGTCTCAAACACCTCCTTCTGCAATACTCATAAGTGATGATTGGCAACCATTTGGAAGTGTATTTGGAGCTCCTAAGATTTATGTGCCAATAAACTCTGTTGAGGCGTATAAAGCAGATTCATATTGGAGCTACTATGCTAATAATATTATCGGCTACGAGTATGAATAGTATTCGCAACAATAAAGCCCTTTGAGATTTATCTCAAAGGGCTTTTTACAATATAAAGTATCGGCTTTAACGAAAAATCGTTAGTATCCTTAATTTCTTTAATCTCCCTTCCACATAGCTGCTACTTATTTATCTTCGCCCACGAATCCTTAAGGGTTACGGTGCGGTTGAAGATAAGGTGCTCTGCAGTTGAGTCTTTGTCCGGGCAGAAGTAACCTATGCGCTGGAACTGCAGGTGGTCAAGCGGTTTGCTCTCTGACAAGAACTTCTCAACATAGCACTCAGTAAGTACAGTAAGAGATTCAGGGTTAATCATCTGCTGCATAGCCTCAAGAGCATCGCAGCCACTCTGCTTGCGGATGGCAGCCATCTCATCGCGAGGGTTTTCAACCTTCCACAATCTGTCATATAGGCGAACTTCAGCCTTTAGACAGTGGTCGCAACTTACCCAGTGTATAGTACCCTTAACTTTGCGGTTGCTACCAGGCATGCCGGTCTTAGTCTCTGGGTCATACTCTGCATAAACGGTTGTAACAACACCGTTTTCGTCCTTATCGCAACCTGTACACTTAACGATATATGCGTTCTTGAGTCTCACCTCCTGACCTGGAGTCATACGGAAATATTTCTTTGGAGCATCCTCCATAAAGTCATCGCGCTCAATCCATAACTCGCGGCTAAACTCAATGGTGTGTGTGCCAGATTCTGGGTCTTCCGGATTGTTGATAGCCTCCATTGCCTCTACCTGACCTTCCGGATAGTTTGTGATTACTAACTTTACAGGGTTAAGCACAGCACTCACACGAGTAGCACGCTTATTAAGGTCGTCGCGCACAGCACTCTCAAGAAGCGCAAAGTCGTTTAGCGCATCGTAAGTAGTGTAGCCAATCTTATCCACAAAGTTGCGAATAGACTCTGGGGAGTAACCTCTACGACGGAAACCACAGAGTGTCGGCATGCGTGGGTCGTCCCAACCGCTAACTAATCCCTCCTTAACAAGAATAAGCAGATTACGCTTGCTCATAAGTGTATAGTTGAGGTTGAGCTTGTTGAACTCATATTGGCGTGGACGATTTCTCTCTAAATCCTTGCCACCCTTTACCCAATCCACAAATAGGTCATATAGCGGGCGGTGAGGTACAAACTCAAGAGTACATAGCGAGTGAGTTACACCCTCAAAGTAGTCGCTCTGACCGTGTGCAAAGTCATACATAGGGTAGGCGTTCCAGGTATTGCCTGTGCGGTGATGTGGATGCTTTACCACGCGATATATAATTGGGTCGCGGAAGTGCATATTTGAACTTGCCATATCAATTTTGGCACGCAATACCATCTTGCCCTCCTCAATCTCGCCACGATTCATCTTCTCAAATAGCTCAAGACTCTCATCGATAGGGCGATTGCGGTATGGACTTTCAGTGCCTGGCTGGGTTGGAGTACCCTTCTGCTCGGCAATCTCTTCGGAGGTCTGCTCGTCAATATATGCTTTGC
>JAFWBN010000159.1 GCA_017507075.1 Alistipes sp.
ACGATGGGTAATATCGGAGCCTTTGGCGGTATGTTCGACCTCGCAGCGCTCAATGTCAAAGAGCCTGTGTTGGTCAGCGGTACCGATGGCGTAGGTACAAAGTTGAAGTTGGCATTCGCAATGGACAAGCACGATACTATCGGTATTGATGCCGTGGCGATGTGTGTAAATGATGTGCTGGCACAGGGTGCTGAGCCACTCTTTTTCCTCGACTATGTAGCTTTAGGACACAATATTCCGGAGAAGGTTGAGGCTATTGTTGCAGGAGTTGCTGAGGGTTGCCGTCAAGCTGGTTGCGCACTTATCGGTGGTGAGACAGCCGAGATGCCGGGCATGTATGAGGGTGGCGATTATGATATTGCAGGCTTTACTTGTGGCGTTGTTGAGAAGTCCAAACTTATTGACGGCAGCAAGGTAAAGGTTGGCGATGTGCTTGTAGGTATAGCCTCAAGTGGTGTTCACTCAAACGGCTTTAGCCTTGTTCGTAAGGTTGTTGCAGATAATAATCTCGACCTTAATGCTACTTATGAGGAGTTAGAGGGTGCAAAGTTGGGCGAGACGCTGCTTACTCCTACAAAGATATATGTTCGCCAGGTGCTTGAGGTAATCCGTAATTGCGATGTCCACGGTATCTGCCATATTACAGGTGGTGGCTTTGATGAGAATATTCCTCGCGTACTTCATGAGGGTCAGGGCATAGAGATTAAAGAGGGTAGCTGGGATATTCTTCCAGTATTTCACCTGCTTGAGAAGTATGGTAAGATTCCACACCGTGAGATGTTCAATATCTTCAACATGGGTATCGGTATGGTTGTGGTTGTTGATGAGAGTCAGGCTGATAAGGCTATTGAGATTCTTACTGCAGCGGGTGAGAAGGCAACAGTTATTGGTCGCATAACTGACACCGAGGGTGTTGTAATTAAGTAGTTATGCATCGTATAGCTGTATTTGCTTCTGGTACGGGGTCTAATTTTGAGGCTATAGCCACAGCCTGTCAGAGGGGTGAGATAGACGCACAAGTTGTGCTTATGGTGTGCGATAAACCTCAGGCTGAGGTGGTTGCAAAGGCTGAAAGACTCGGCATAGAGAGTTTTGTATTTTCGCCAAAAGATTACGCGTCAAAAGCTGATTTTGAAACAGAGATTGTCTCTCTACTTGATAAGGCTCAGGTAGAACTTATCTGCCTTGCGGGTTATATGCGCATTGTGGGCGATACTCTGCTTAGTGCTTATGAGGGCAGGATAATCAATATTCATCCATCGTTGTTACCGGCTTTTGCGGGCGCAAGGGCTGTAGAGCAGGCACTTGAGTATGGAGTTAAAGTCTTTGGAATTACAATCCATTGGGTTGACCATACCCTTGACGGCGGAAAGATTATCGCACAGCGCGCCTTTGAATATTACGGAGATAGCGCAGAGGAGATACATCGTATCGGTCAGCAGATAGAGCATAAGATGTATGTAGAAACGATTAAAAAGATATTAAAATAAAAACTGAAATGAAAAGAGCATTAGTTAGTGTAAGTGATAAAGGCGGACTTGTAGAGTTTGTTTCTGGACTCGAATCGCTTGGTTGGGAGATTATTGCCACAGGCGGTACTCAGCGACTGTTGGAGGAGAAGGGTGTAAAGACCATCGGAATTAGCGATGTTACAGGTTTCCCTGAGATTTGCGACGGTAGAGTAAAGACACTACATCCAAAGGTTCATGGCGGACTTTTGGCTCGTCGTGATGATGAGAGCCATCTGAAGGCACTCTCTGATAACGGTATCGAGTTTATCGACCTTGTGTGTGTAAACCTCTATCCGTTCCGTCAGACAATTGCCAAGAAAGATGTTACTATGGAGGATGCAATAGAGAATATTGACATCGGCGGTCCATCAATGCTTCGCAGTGCAGCCAAGAACTATCGAGATGTTACTGTTGTGTGCGACCCTGCAGACTATAAGGCAGTGCTTGCTGAGATTGCAGAGAGTGGTAATACAAAACTTGAGACTCGTCTCGCACTCTCGGCTAAGGCTTACACTCATACTGCTCAGTATGATAGCTGTATTGCAACATTTATGCGAGAGAAGGCAGGATTGTCAGAGAAACTCTTCCTTGAGTTTGATATTAAGCAGTCTCTTCGTTATGGTGAGAATCCGCACCAGAGCGCAAAGTTCTATAGCGACAACCAGACAACGGCTTTCTCGCTTGCTTATGCAGAGCAGTTGGGCGGAAAAGAGCTCTCTTACAACAATATTCAGGATGCAAATGCGGCACTTAATATAGTCAGAGAGTTTGACGAGCCTTTCTGCGTAGCACTTAAGCACATGAATCCATGTGGTGCAGCAATTGGAAAGACTATCGAGGAGGCGTGGAGTGCAGCATACGAGGCTGATAAGGTATCAATTTATGGCGGTATTGTAGCAGTAAACCGACCATTGACAGCAGAGGTTGCTGCAGGCATGAAACCAATCTTCCTTGAGATAGTTATGGCTCCTGATTTTACAGCCGAGGCTTTGGATATTCTCTCAACAAAGAAAAATCTGCGCCTACTTAAGGTTAATATGACAAAGGAGGATAAACCACTCAATCAGTATATAAGTGTAAATGGTGGCCTTTTGGTGCAGCACCTCGATACAACAACAAAAGAGGTTGTGCCTTCTATGTGCGTAACAGAGACTAAACCTACAGATAGTCAAATAATCGACCTTAACTTCGGCTGGAGAGTGGTTAAACATGTTAAGTCAAACGCTATTGTTGTTGTAAAGGATGGCCACACCCTTGGTGTTGGTGCAGGTCAGATGAATAGAGTAGGTTCTGCAGAGATTGCGCTCAAACAGGCACAAGCAGCAGGTGTAACAGAGGGCCTTGTTCTTGCATCAGACGGATTTTTGCCATTTGACGATACTGTAGCTCTTGCTGCTCAGTATGGAGTTGATGCTATTGTACAGCCAGGCGGAAGTATCCGTGATGAGGATGCTATTGCTAAGGCTAATGAATTGGGTATTACCATGTTGTTTACAGGCATGCGCCACTTCAAACACTAATAGATAGTTTCTGATATGGGTAAGAGAGTATTAGTTGTTGGCTCAGGAGGTCGTGAGCATGCTATTGTTGACGCACTGAGCCGTTCAACTCAGGTTGAGAAGATATATTGCGCTCCGGGTAATGCAGGTATTGCTGCTCAGGCAGAGTGTGTGGCAATCAAAGATACAGATGTTGAGTCTCTGAAGACTTTTGCCATAGAGCAGGGTATTGACCTTACAGTTGTAGGTCCTGAGGCTGCGCTGGCTGTGGGTGTGGTAGATGCTTTCCGTGCGGCAGGTCTGAAGATTTTTGGTCATACAAAATCTGCAACCCGCATAGAGTCAAGCAAAGAGTTCGCAAAGCAGTTGATGGTAAAATATGATATTCCTACAGCTGCTTATCAGGCGTTTGACAACTACCAGGATGCCAAGGCTTATGTTGAGCGTACAGGTGTGCCTACAGTGCTTAAGTATGACGGTCTTGCAGCAGGAAAAGGTGTCGTTGTGGCAATGACGGCAGAGGAGGCCGACAATGCTCTGAAAGATATGCTTCTTGACGAGAGTTTTGGTCGTGGTCGCGTGGTAATTGAGCAATTCCTTGAAGGTCCAGAGTTCTCGCTTATGTGCTTTGTGTGCGGCGATAAACTCTATCCTATGCCTGTTGCTCAAGACCATAAAAGAGCCTATGATGGCGATAAAGGTCCTAATACAGGCGGTATGGGAGCCTATACTTGTCTGCCATTTATCTCTGACGAGGATTTGCAGTATGCTATGGAGAAGATTATGCGCCCTACAGCAGAGGCTATGGTGGCTGAGGGTTGCCCACTTACAGGTGTACTCTATGGTGGACTGATGAAGACTAAAGATGGTATTAAAGTTATCGAGTTTAATGCTCGTTTTGGCGACCCTGAGACAGAGGTAGTCCTGCCGCTTTTGTCAAGCGATATCTGCGACATTTTTGAGGCTGTTGCAACTCAAAATTCAGCCGTAGAGCCTACATGGGAGAGCTGTGCAACACTCGGAATTGTACTTGCCTCAAAGGGTTATCCTGGTAGCTATGAAAAGGGATACGCAATAGAGGGTCTTGAGAGTGTTGATGGTACTGCTTATCACATGGGTACAGCTGCAAAAGATGGCAAGATAGTAACCGCAGGAGGCCGTGTAATGATTGTTGTCTGCAAAGCCGAGACCCTTGCGGCAGCTCACGCTAAGGCGAATAGTGAGGTGGCAAAAATTAAGTGTGATAACCTTTTCTATAGAACAGATATAGGACATAAGGCATTTAAGTAACTCTATTGAAACTTGCGAACAGCTTCAAAACAGTTACTATGAGATAGAACTATTAAAATTCCAGAATATGATTATAGATGGAAAACAACTCTCAGCTAAGCTCAAGGAGCAGATGGCAGAGCAGGTGGTAGAATTGAAAGAGAAATATGGTCGAGTGCCTTCACTTGCAGTAATCCTTGTGGGCGAGAATCCGGCTTCTCAATCTTATGTGAGAGGTAAAATCAAGGCCTGCGAGGTGTGCGGCTTTGAGAGTATCCTTATAACTCTTCCAGAGACTGTATCAGAGGATGATTTGCTCTCTGAGATTGCAAAACTCAATAGCAATGAGAAGGTTGACGGCGTTTTGGTGCAGTTGCCACTACCAAAGCATATCAACGAAGAGAGAGTTATTGATGCTATAGCCCTTGAGAAGGATGTTGATGGTTTCCATCCTGATAATGTGGCAAACCTTTGGCTCGGTAAGCCTTGTATTAAGCCATGTACACCAAAAGGTGTTATGCGTATGATTGAGGAGTGCGGGTTTAATGTTGCAGGTGCAAATGCAGTTGTTGTAGGTCGTAGCAATATTGTAGGTAAGCCTATGGCAAAACTGCTCCTTGATGCAAATGCAACGGTTACTATCGCTCATTCTCGTACCAAAAACCTTGCAGAGGTTACCCGTAGTGCAGATATTCTTATTGCAGCCGTAGGTCGCCCTCGTATGATTACAGCCGATATGGTGCGCCCTGGTGCTATTGTGATAGATGTAGGCGTAAACCGCGATTCTGTAACAGGAAAGCTTTGTGGAGATGTTGATTTTGAGACAGTTAAGGATATTGCTTCACATATCACTCCTGTTCCTGGTGGCGTAGGCCCGATGACTATTACAATGCTTATGCAGAACACAATCGAGTGCTTCCTTAATAGAGTAAATAAGTAATAACCCAATAAAATTCATATCAAAAATGATTGAGAGATACAGCCGCGAGGTTATGCGTAATGTATGGACCGAGCAGAATAAGTTTAATGCCTACCTAAAGGTTGAAATTCTTGCATCTGAGGCTTGGAGTACGCTTGGCGTAGTGCCAAAGGAGGATGTTGCAAAGTTGTGGGAGAAGGCCTCTTTCTCTATCGAGAGAATCAAGGAGATTGAGGAGCAGACTCGCCACGATGTTGTAGCCTTTACCCGTGCCGTTTCAGAGACGCTGGGTGAGGAGCGTAAGTGGGTACACTATGGTCTTACATCTACCGATGTTGTTGATACAGCAAATGGATACCTCCTCAAGCAGGCAAATGAGATTCTTGAGAAGGATATCATTGATTTCCTTGAGGTGCTCAAGCGTCGTGCTTATGAGTTTAAGAATACCCCTTGCATCGGTCGTAC
>JAFWBN010000160.1 GCA_017507075.1 Alistipes sp.
CCGCTGTCATTTATTGTTATTTGCTGTTATTGTGCATCTGACCCTGATTTAGCAGAGGGGTGCTTTGATTTTGGCGCGCGTCCCTAAAGACCTTAGAGACCCTAGAGTCCTTAGAGACCCTAAAGACAGCGCGCGCAAAATAATGACAAATGACATAGAATAGCAACGGGCTTTCAGCCCTCAATGGCATAGAATAGCGCGCTTTGCGCGCAGTATTAAGGGCTTTAGCCCGCTGTCATTTATTGTTATTTGCTGTTATTGTGCATCTGACCCTGATTTAGCGGAGTGGTGCTTTGATTTTGGCGCGCATCCCTAAGGTCCTTAGTCTCCCTAATAACCCTATTTGGGAAAGACTAAAGTCGTTACTAATGATGCTTGATTACAGATTTGGTATTTAGGTTGTTGCCAAAGTTGTTTTTTTGTTATTTACGCCGAAAATTTAATAGCCAATTGAGGTTTGTTTGGGTTATTCCTATAGAGCAAACCTCTCTGTGAGAAAGTCCTGTTCTGACGACAAAGCGGGTATTAAAGCCCTCTTGTTCAAGTTGCGCCATGCAGAGTTGTACGCGTTCAAATTTGTGCGGATTTCCTTCGTCAGAGGCTACGCAGCAGATTGCAAAATCCTCTTTTGTGGCGTTGTTTATGTGTGGCACAGTAGCGATAATCTCCACAGCAGCGGGGATATCGGGTCTATAGCTTGCTATTTTTGACACGAGCATACCTCCAAATGAGGCACCGATAAGATAGACTCTCTTTGGGTCTGCCTCGTGTTTTGCAATTATATTGTCAATCCACCTGCACAGTAGGGTAGTGGTTTGATTTGGGTTTTCTCGCATCTGATCGGAGCAATGTGGGGCTGCAAGTATAGCCTTTGTATTTGTTAGTTGCAGATAACGGGCAATTTTGCCTATAGCGTCGCTATTCTCTCCAATATGGGAGTTATTGTCTGTGCCAGAACTATGTCCACCATGTAGCCACACAATCAAGATAGGTGGGTTTTTGGTACTACTACCAAATTGTGCAATACGATATGGCAGATTTTCAAAAATATCACTCTTTAGTTCATCATCTCTCCATTGCGCAAACTCTGAGCGTTTCATTACCAGATTAAGGCTCTTTTGCGCGTAGATGTTGCTTGATGCAAATAGAAGAGCAAAAAGTATCAGCAGGAAATTTTTCATACTCTACAAACCTTCTGCAAATCTTTTAAGGGTTGCAATCTCTTCAGGCCAGCGGCTCTCGTCTGGGGTTTCGAGGATGATAGGTATATTGTCGAAAATTGGCGAGGTGGCTATAAACTTAAAGCACTCCCAGCCGATTGTCCCCTCGCCGAGTGGTGCATGGCGGTCAACGCGACTGCCACGAGGTTTTAGTGCATCGTTGAGGTGTATGCCTCGCAGATACTTTAGGTTTACAATAGCATCCAACTCTGCAAAAACTTTTGCACAGGACTCCGCGCTACTTAAATCATAGCCTGCAGCAAAGCTGTGGCAGGTGTCAATACAGTATCCGACTCTTGATTTATCCTCTACGCGCTCAATGATATGCGCAAGATGTTCCCAAGCAAAGCCGAGATTTGAGCCTTGCCCTGCAGTATTTTCTATTACAGCTGTAACGCCCTCAGTGCGCTCAAGAGCCATATTTATTGAGTCTGCAATACGATTTAGGCTCATCAGAGAGGTAATTTTGTTTAGATGGCTTCCAGGGTGGAAGTTCAGGCGGTCAAGACCCAGAGCCTGACAGCGTGCCATCTCCTCAAAAAAAGACTCTCTGGACTTTGTGAGGCCTTCAACTTCTGGATGACCGAGGTTTATCAGATAGCTATCATGTGGCAAAATCTGGTGTGCTGCATATCCACACTCTCTGCATGCAGCCTTAAATTTTTCGCACTGCTCGGCTGTAAGTGTAGGGGCAAGCCATTGTCTTTGATTCTTTGTAAAGAGCGCAAAAGCGGTTGCACCAATGGCTTTTGCGTTTATTGGAGCGTTTTCCACTCCGCCAGATGCGCTTACATGCGCGCCAAAATATTTCATATTTGTATAACTTTTATATTTTTCACAAATATACTAAATTTTTATTAACTTTGCACAGTAATTAGAGAAACCGTTTTGTTTATGAAAAAGTTCTACACCCTTTTTATTACAGC
The DNA here is from genome assembly GCA_017507075.1 of Alistipes sp. Lineage (GTDB taxonomy): Bacteria > Bacteroidota > Bacteroidia > Bacteroidales > Rikenellaceae > Alistipes. The sequence goes on from JAFWBN010000160.1 coordinate 2,147, forward strand.
CTCGCTTTTGGCTATATCTTCAGCTTCGGCACAAATTTCGGTAATAGGAGCAACACCTAAAAAGGAGGCAACCTTTGAGGACCGCGTAAAGACCGAGGAGGTCAAGACCGATTACCACTCAAGCTCTTTCCAGCGCAAGGCTGAGCGTGCTGCAATTCGCAGAGAGCGCAATAAAATCGAGTTTAACTCCAGCATTACAGGCTCGCTGAGTAACTTTAACAGCAAGTGGCAGAATGTAAATGGTTCGACAAACTCCATTACAGCCATTGCTAACTTCCTCTTTACGCACAACTATAAAAAGGGCGTATTTAATATTGATAACAAGGTAACGGGTAAGATTGGTGCTACAAGTAAGGCAAAGGAGTGGACAAAGAGCCAGGATGAGTGGTTTATCTCAACTGCTCCGGCATATAAAATGACAGACCAATGGAATATTGGAGCTATTGCGTCATTGCGTTCTCAGTTTGCAAATGGTATAAATGGTAGTAATCAGCGTGTAAGTCGCTTCTTTGCTCCTGCATACCTTAATATCTCTCTTGGTGTTACCTATGTGTGTCCAAATCCTAAGGTGCCGATTAAGGTCAATATGTCTCCACTCTCACTGAGTGCCACTTATGTAACAAGTGAGTCTGTGATGAGACAGTTTTTTGCCGACAAGTTTGGCGCAGATGCTGTCTTTGCTGATAGAGACCTTATGACTCCGGAGCAGAAAAATACCCCTTATGTTTATGGTCTGACAATTGCAAATGGTAACTCTCGTTATGAGGGAGGTTCTTCTGTACAGGTTGATTTTGATAAATCATTTGGAAAGAACAATATGTTCCGTTATCGCACAACTTTCTACTCTTTCTATGGTTGGATTAACGAAATCAGCCAGCAGACAGGTAAGAATAAAGAGCTTGATTTTGAGCATATTGCACCAAATGTGCGTTGGGAGCATACAGTAGATATCAAGGCAACAAAATACTTCTCTACACAGTTCTACTTCCAGATGTACTATAACAAAGCACAGTGCAAGTCCCTCCAGACACAGATGGTGCTTGGTGTTGGCTTGAGCTATACATTTAAGAGCAAGTAGAAGACAGCAATAATTTGTTAATAGGTTAGACGGTTGATGAAATTTTTACAGAAATATGCTCTGCCGATACTTGTTGTAGTCTCGGTTTTTCTATTCGGATGGATATTCGGACAGCGATATGGCAGACAGCTTACTGAGGGACAGATAAATATCCTTATCGGTTCGCGCATGAACAATAAGCTCTCTAAAGTTGTCTCTTATATCGAACATGACTACATCGAGCCACTCACGGCAGACTCTGTTGCAGAACTTGCGATACCTGCTATTCTTGCCAAACTTGACCCTCACTCAGCATATATTCCTGCGCGAGAGTTTAAGGAGGTTGAGGAGCCGTTGCAGGGGGAGTTTGATGGTATAGGCATAGTATTTAACATGGCGACAGATACCGTCATTGTCCTTAATGTTATCCCTTCAGGCCCAAGCCAGAAGGCGGGAGTTGTGGCCGGAGATCGTATAATTCGAGTAAATGACACCCTTATTGCTGGTCAAAAAATGGCGCAGAGAGAGGTTATGAAAAGACTCCGAGGCCCTCGTGGTTCTAAAGTAACACTTACGCTTGAGAGACGCAGTGTTGCAGACTCTGTAGTTGTTGAGGTTACTCGTGATGCTATTCCGCTAAATAGTGTTGAGGCTACGGTTATGCTTACTGACAATATCGGCTTTATCCGTCTGTCTCAGTTTGCAAAGAGTTCGCATCGAGAGGTTAAGGCAGCTGTTGATACACTGCGCAAGCAGGGCATGAAGAGTCTTATTCTCGATTTGAGGGGTAATTCGGGTGGCTTTTTAGACCAAGCAATACTTATAGCCAACGAATTTCTTGAGCGAGGGAAACTTATTGTCTATACAGAGGATAGAAATAAGAGCCGTCTGCGTCAATTTAGTGATGGTAGCGGCAGTGCAACAGATTTGGAGATAGCTGTGCTTATTGACGAGAGTAGTGCCTCATCGAGTGAGATTCTTGCCGGAGCATTGCAGGATAATGACCGTGGAACTATTATAGGTCGTCGCTCCTTTGGTAAGGGTCTTGTGCAATCTCAAACCGCCTTTGAGGATGGCTCTGCTCTGCGTCTTACTGTTGCAAAGTATTTCACGCCAACAGGCCGCTCTATACAGAAACCATATACAGCAGGCAAAGACGAAGAGTATAATATGGATATTATCAATCGCTATAAGCACAATGAATTTTTCTCTGCCGATAGTATCCACTTTGCCGACTCGCTGAAGTTTACTACTCCGAAAGGTAAGACTGTATATGGCGGTGGCGGTATTATGCCGGATATTTTTACTCCACTCGACACAACAAATATGAGCAAATACTATCTTGAGGTGTCTGGTAGAAATATACTCTACAGATATACTATAGACTACGCCGATGCTCACCGTAAAGAGTTGAGTGATGCCAAAACTCTTGCAGACCTTGAGACGATGTTTGCAAAGGATAAGAGACTATTTAATCGATTTGTGGATTATGCAGCAAAAAATGGTGTAAAACCACACCTGCGAGACATCTCAACATCGCGTCATATTATGGAGGCACAGTTGCGTGCATATATCGCTCGAAACTCGGCATTTGATAGCAACGCCTTCTACTATTTTATCTGCCCAATAGATAATACACTGCAGGCAGCAATAAAAACCCTTGAGGAAAATGATTAAAAAAACTATCTATATACTAATTCTGTTAGCGACAGTGGCGGCTGTTGTGTTTGCCGCTCTTGATAGGAAGAATACGCATAGCCTGCTCCCTTTGGAGAATAAAAATGTCTCAGAAGAGAGTATGCAAATAGAGGCTGCAGATACTTTGGATACCCTTGCAGCCCCTGAAATTAAAGACTAAACAGACTCTAACCTATAAAATCTTCTTTACCAAAGAGAAGAGCCTGTAAGGCATATATCTGAAGGGTAAATCTATCCATGTCGGAGTGGTAACAACCGAGCGGAAGTGTGAGAACACCTTGAAAGACTCTTGCCCGTGGTATGATGACATGCCTGAATTTCCTACACCGCCAAATGGCATATTCTCATTGGCAATATGCATAATTGTATCGTTTATGCAAGCTCCACCTGAGGAGGTGTGGTGCAGAACTTGCTGCGCTCCATTATCGTCTCCAAAGTAGTAGAGTGCAAGAGGTTTTTCACGCTCTGTAACCGCCTCTATAGCCTCGTTAAGGGTCGAGAAGGTAACAACGGGGAATATAGGGCCGAAAATCTCCTCCTGCATTATTGGCGAGTCGGGCCTTACATTATCAATTATTGTTGGCTCTATAAATAGCTCCTCGCGGTTAGTTCTTCCTCCTGCAACAATCTCTGCACCCTCAAGATAACCTGCCAAACGGTCAAAAGCCTTCTGATTTACTATGCGGACAAAATATTTTGTCTTTTCAGGCTTGTTTCCGAGTAGTTTTTTGAACTCTGCAGCAACGGCTTGTATAAGAGTATCTTTTATAGACTTATGCACAAGCAGATAGTCTGGAGCAATGCAGGTCTGTCCAGCGTTGAGACACTTTCCCCAAGCAATTCTGCGAGCCACCTTTGAAATCTCGGCACTGCTATCGACAATACAAGGGCTCTTGCCGCCAAGTTCGAGGACAACAGGGGTCAGATTGCGTGCTGCGGCACTCATAACCGTTTTGCCGAGTATAGGGCTTCCGGTAAAGAATATCAAATCATAACGCTCTTCGAGCAGCATCGTATTTACACTTCTGTTACCTTGAACTGTTGCAATATACCTATCCTCAAAAGTATCATCAATCATCCGCTCCAAAACCTTAGCAACATTTGGCGTATATGGCGAAGGTTTTAGTATTGCTGTACATCCTGCAGATATAGCACCTACCAACGGATTGAGCAATAACTGCACAGGATAGTTCCACGGCGCAATAATGAGCGTTACACCTAAAGGTTCACTTATAATCTTGCTGCGCGAAGGAAACATCTTTAGTGGCGTTGAACAGTGTTTTGGTGCAGCCCACTCTTTGAGGTGCTTTATATGGTTTTTAATCTCGGCAATAACAATACTCAGCTCAGTGAGGTAGGCCTCCTGATAAGATTTATGAAGGTCCTTCCAGAGAGCCTCAGAGAGAGGCTTTTCCCACTTTATTATTGCATCTTTCAGCTTTTTGAGCGCAGAGATACGAGCCTCAATATCAAGAGTCGCTCCACTGCGGAAATATTTGCGTTGTGATGCTACAACCTCTTTGATGTAGCTTTGAGAAGTGTTTTCTATTGCCATTATTTTCTACCTGTAAAGTTATCCATTGTGTGGTATATCCCAAAAACCTGACCAAACAACCAATCAAATAGTGCCGTAGGTAAAAGTCCCTGCATCAATCTTACAAAGTGGTGCGGACATGGAATCCAGCGCATCAACATCTTAAAGTCTCTATTCTTCTCTATTGCCTTTATAATCTGCTCGGCGGCATATTTTGGCTTAAGAATAGGTAGGATGCGCGACTTTACCCCTCCGAACATACCTGTATCTATATAGTATGGAGCCACAGTGGTAATCCTTACACTGCTCTTCAACTCCTTTAGCTCTATTCTTACCGAGTCCGACCAACCTATTGTTGCCCACTTGCTGGCAGCATAGATACTCATGCGCGGATTTGAAATCATACCTCCCGCAGAGGCTATATTGCAGATGTGTCCACTATCCCTTTTTATCATATCAGGAAGCACTTGCAGAGCCACAACCATTGGCGAGACTGTGTTGATGTTTATTGTGCGGTGAATCTCGTCTGTTGTACAGCAGTCAAAGGTTTTGTTGCCCGTTACAATGCCTGCACAGTTTATAAGAATATCCACATCGCCAACCTCGCTCTTTACCCTTGAATAGGTTTGAGCCACCATGCTGTCATCTGAAACATCTACTCTGTAGCCGACAACTTTTCCAAATTTAGAGAACTCTGCTACTGTTTGCTCGATACCTTTTTGATTGATATCCCAGATAATAAGTGCTGCAGCACCCTTCTTGAGCGACATTTCGCCCATCAATCGGCCTATCCCGGACGCACCTCCGGTAATAAGCACCCTCTTTTCATTAAACTTTCCCATACTCACTTTTTCTCTCTCCTTAGCTAAATGCAAAGAGTTTTTTTGCTATTTTTGTGAGCGAAAGGTAGTTATTTTTTATGAAAACACAAAACAACATACTGCGCAAACAGTTCTTGGCGCATGTGGGACAGACCTCTCCCTCTCCACAGCTGATTACTGTAGATAGGGCTGAGGGAGTATATTTTTATACTCCGGAGGATAAGCAATATTTTGACCTTATTTCGGGCGTTTCGGTAAGTAATGTGGGTCATGGCAACAGTGCCGTTGTGGATGCTGTATGCCGTCAGGCTCAGGACTATATGCATATTATGGTCTATGGCGAGATGGTAGAGCGTCCTCAAGTTGAGTATGCAACGCTAATATCCTCACTGCTCCCTGAAGGTCTTGATAGTGTCTATTTTCTTAATTCGGGAGCAGAGGCTGTTGAGGGTGCGCTTAAGTTAGCTAAGAGATATACAGGTAGAACAGAGATGGTCTCAATGCGTCGTGCCTACCATGGCTCTACACATGGAGCAATGAGTATGATGGGTTTCCCGGAGGGCGAGGAGTGGAAAAATGCCTTTCGCCCACTGTTGCCTGATTGTAAGGCTATAGAGTTTAATAATTTTACAGACCTTGAGCAGATTTCTTCCCGTACAGCCTGCGTTCTTTGTGAACCCGTGCAGGGAGAGGCGGGTGTCAGACCTCCTGTAGATGGCTATTTGCAAGCTCTGCGTCGTAGATGTTCTGAGGTTGGGGCATTGCTTATATTTGACGAGATACAGACAGGCATGGGCAGAACAGGAGAGATGTTTGCCATGACAAAATATGGTGTTACGCCAGATATTGTCTGCCTTGCAAAGGCGTTTGGTGGCGGTATGCCGTTGGGAGCTTTTGTCTCATCAAAAGAGATTATGGACTGTTTGCAGTCAAATCCCGTTTTGGGTCATATAACCACCTTTGGAGGCCACCCTGTATGTTGTGCTGCCGGTCTTGCAGCAGCGCGCTATCTGATAGATAATAGCGTTGTTGAAGAGGTTGAGAGCAAGGGTGCTTTGTATGAGTCGTTGCTTGAAAAACATCCTCAAGTTGTAGAGATTCGTCGCAGCGGACTGCTTCTTGCCGTGGAGTTAGGCTCAAGCGAAAAGCTGTATAAACTTATGGATATTTTTATTGAAAAGGGTATCTTGAGCGATTGGTTTCTCTACTGTGATACCGCTTTTCGCATCTCGCCGCCACTGACAATAACCACAGAAGAGGTTTGTCAGAGCGCAGAACTTATATCTCAGGCTCTAAATTGTTTATAGTATGGCAGACAACTATTTGGGTAAAAAGATGGAGGATTTTCTTGCCGGCAAGAGTGCTGCTCCAAAAAGGGTCATGACTTTTGCAAAGTTAGTGGCAAAAAATCGTAGCTATCGCGGCTATGACAACTCTTTTGTTGTCCGAGAGGACCAACTACGCCGAATTATGGAGGTTGTGCCAAAATGTCCTTCGGCAAGAAACAGCCAGGTGCTGCGCCTTCGACCTGTCCTTAGCGATGAGGCTGATAAGGTGCTGCCATATATCCGCTTGGGTGGCGCACTGAAAGAGTTGAAACTGCCTCAAGCAGGCAGTGAGCCGAGAGCATTTATTGTTATCTGCTCGACAGTTGAACAGGATAAGTATGTGAATATGGATGTAGGTATAGTGGCACAAACCATGCTTTTGCAGGCTGTGGAGATAGGACTTAATGGTATATGTATAGGTGCTTTTGATGCACAAGCTGTAACAAATGCCCTTCAGTTGCCATATCAGCCTGTGCTTATACTTGCTATAGGCAAGGGTGCTGAGAAAATCGTGCTTACAGAGATTTCTGAATCACAAGACCACAACTACTACCGTAAAGATGGAGTCCATTTTGTGCCAAAACTCACTCTTGAAAGCCTCGTAATAAAAAGAGATACAGAGTAAGAAGAGGAGCGATATTTTGTTTTGGCAAAAAAATGTCGTACCTTCGTACTAAAGATTCTAAACCTAAAAATATAGACTATGGGAAATTTAACCTTTACAATGATTAAACCTGACGCTGTTCGCGCCGGTAATCACGCTGCTATCCTCAAACACCTTGTAGATGCAGGTTTTCGTATCGTGGCACTTCGTATGTGGTGCATGTCTCGCAATGACGCAAAGCGTTTCTATGCTGTTCATGCAGGCAAACCGTTCTTTGACGGCCTTATCGACTTTATGACCTCAGGCCCAATTATTGCCGCAGTGCTTGAGAAGGAGAACGCAGTAGCAGAACTTCGCAAAACCGTTGGTGCAACAAACCCTGAGGCTGCCGAGGAGGGTACAGTCCGTAAACTCTATGGTAGCAGCGTACAGCAGAATGCTATCCACGCTTCTGATAGCGACGAGAACGCTCAAATCGAGTGGAATATCCACTTCGAGCAGAAGGATATTATGCTATAATCGCAGTATTGCATAGTCAAAATGCTCAATTTGGCTACAAAGATGTTCACTTTGGGCGTTGAACACAATTTTTAATCCAAACACCCGTTATTGGTATGAAGATTGTACTTCAAAACAACAGCTGCGGTGAAGACTGCAAGCCGCAGTGAGGTTTCTTCATTTATTTAAGTTTGGGTTAGTAGTTTAGGAGGGACAACCCTCCGGGGTAAGAGGTCGTTGTGAAACGCCCTCTTATTTTTTGTCCCTCCTAAACTACTTTCAACCGGTGGCGGTGTGGCAGACTTATCTTTGCTCAGTGGTTGTTTGCTGTCGCAAATTCTCGAACTTGTGCAACGAATGTGTGTGAAAATTTACTTTCACACATCGTCACACAACCCCGACAATCTTCGATTGCAACCACTTCGCTTCGGTCTGCTCAAACCTGCGGTGGTCGTTAGTAGTTTTTATAGGTGCTACGCAGTTATTGTTTATTGGGGCAACCCTCCGGGGTAAGAGGTCGCCCAGAAACGCCCTCTTATTTTTTGTCCCACCCTCACTTCGGTCTGCTCTCGGTTTCTGCCGCCGTTAGTAGTTTTATATATGTGCTACGCAGTTTATAAAAAAAAGGGAGTTTGCAAACTCCCTTTTTTATTCGTCATAAGTATCGTCTTCTGTAGTTAGTTTTATGTTTGCTTCGGAGTAGGCGTAACTTAGGCCCTTGTGTGGTGTATAGATAATATCGCCGGCATCCAATCTGTGGTTTGAACCAAAGAAATTTAGTACAATATGGTCCTCATGAATACTTCTAACCGTAACAACAGGTAAATCCTCGTTATGAGAGCAAAGATTCATGCCAACTTTCAAATCCTTACGCTTAATAACTCTCGGAAAATAGGAGAAGTTTTGAATGCCTGGGTCGCATGCCACTACATAGCCAGATACTTTACAAATTGTCCAATTTTTATTCTCCATAGCCTATAAAAAATAGTTGTTGATGATTATTTTCTACAAAAATAGCAAAAAAATATGTATATCCAAATTGTTTTATAGTTTTTGTTTATGATATTATAAGAAATAAGTATTTGATATTATTAAAAATAGTTGTACCTTTGCCTTAGCAAATAGAAAAACTAACAACTAAATTTAATAAAACTATGAAAGATTTGAAGGGAACACGCACTGAGCAGAATTTGTGGACAGCATTTGCAGGCGAGAGCCAGGCACGCAACAAATATACCTACTTTGCATCAAAGGCAAAGAAAGAGGGTTTTGTTCAGATTGCAAAACTTTTTGAGGAGACCGCTGCTAACGAGAAAGAGCATGCAAAGATTTGGTTCAAACTCCTTAACGGTATCGGTGATACTGCTGCAAACCTTAAGTCTGCAGCTGAGGGCGAGAACTACGAGTGGACAGATATGTATGCAACCTTCGCAAAGGAGGCTCGCGAGGAGGGCTTTGTTGAGATTGCAGCCCTTTTTGATGGCGTAGCAAAGATTGAGAAGGCGCACGAGGAGCGTTACCTTAAGCTTCTTGCAAATGTTGA
>JAFWBN010000161.1 GCA_017507075.1 Alistipes sp.
GGTGGTAGAGGAGGCCTCGGTAATTGGCACTTTAAGACTGCTACAAATCAAGCTCCACGATACGCTCAGCCGGGTGAAGAGGGCGATGAAGGTGCATTTGTCCTTGAACTTAAGGTGCTTGCAGATGTCGGTCTTGTAGGTTTCCCTAATGCGGGTAAAAGTACCCTGCTCTCGGTTGTTTCTGCCGCAAAACCAAAGATTGCAAACTACGCTTTTACTACACTTGAGCCAAATTTGGGTATTGTAGAGGTTAGAGACGGACACTCCTTTGTTATGGCAGATATCCCAGGTATTATCGAGGGCGCACATGAGGGTAAAGGTCTTGGAACACGATTTTTGCGCCATATAGAGCGAAATTCGATACTGCTCTTTATGATACCTGCAGATAGTGATGATATTGTACACGACTATAATGTACTCCTTGGCGAACTTACGGAGTATAATCCGGAGTTGCTTGATAAAGAGCGACTGCTTGCGATTACAAAGTGCGATATGCTCGATGATGAACTTATAGAGCAGATGAAATCGCACCTGCCAGAGGGTATCGAGAGCGTGTTTATATCTTCAGTGGCAGGACTTAATATCGCTCGCCTGAAGGATATGATTTGGGCAGCACTACAAAGGTAATATGAACAACCCAAACTTAAAACCAAGCAGACTACTCTCACTTGATACTTTGAGAGGGTTTGACATGTTGTTTATTATGGGACTTTCGGGTCTTGTGGTAAATATCTGTAAGCTATTTGATGGCTCTCAGATTGCTCAGTGGCTGTCATTACAGATGAAACATGTCGCTTGGGATGGTTTTGCACATCATGATACGATATTTCCGCTATTTCTTTTTATTGCGGGAGTATCGTTTCCCTTCTCCTATGCAGCTAAAAAAGCGTCGGGTGCCTCGGCAAAAGATATATCTCTGAAAATTATCCGTAGGGCAGCGGTGCTTGTACTATTGGGAATACTCTACAATGGCTTTTTTAAGATGCAACTTGATACTCTGCGCCTTCCAAGCGTATTGGGTCGTATAGGTGTTGCGTGGATGTTTGCTGCACTTATGTTTGTGTGGCTGAAACCTCGTATTCGTATGGCCATTGCAGCCGTTATACTTGTCGGATACACACTGTTGCTTACTGTACCTGCACCAGATGCTGTAGGGGCGGATTTTTGGACAAAAGAGGGCAATATCGCAGGCTATATTGATAGGGTAGTTATGGCAAATCATATTCTTTGGCGAGGGGTTATGGACCCTGAGGGAATATTGAGTACCTTGCCGGCTATAGTTACGGCTATGCTTGGCGTGTTTACGGGCGAATTTGTGCAGCGTACAGATATTTCGGGAACTAAAAAGAGTGCCGTAATGGCTGTGTTTGCCGTTATTTTGCTTTGTGTGGCTCTGCTGTGGAATATGTGGCAACCGATAAATAAGACACTCTGGACATCGGCTTTTGTGCTTGCTGCAGCGGCATACTCTCTTGGGATGTTTGCTCTGTTTTACTATGTGATAGATGTGAGAGGTTGTACCCGCTGGACAAACTTTTTTAGAGTTGTGGGAGTAAACTCTATCACTATATATCTTGCTCAGAGATTTATAGGTTTTGGAGATATCTCTCGCTACTTTTTGGGCGGAATAGCCGAAAAACTACCAGAGGGATATGGCGCGGTGCTAATCTCTGTTGGATATATCGCGGCATGTTGGCTGTTGTTATATTTCCTTGACCGTAAGGGTGTCTATTTGAAGGTGTAATTTTTTATATCAAATACTATGGCAATATCTCTTAAATTTGTTTCAACAACAGAAGACCTTACAGGCAAAAGTAAATGGTGGGGAGCTCCTGATTTGCCTGATGGTTGGGACTATCCTTGTTCAGAACTCTCTCCGCTGACCTTCGTTTGTCAGATAAGATGTGAGGATATAGCAGCTTATGACAAAGAGGGATTGCTGCCACATACAGGTATGCTCTACTTCTTTGCAGCTATCGGTGAGTATGTCTCATCACTCGATATTGATGAACAATCACATAATGGTCTGGGAGAGTGGAGTGATGATGCTTATAGAGTGCTTTATAGCCCAACATGCGAAAACCTTAGCCCGTATAAACTCCTTTTTGAAGATGGAGAGCCTGCATATCTTGAGGCTGAGAAGATAGAGTTCTGCTGCGTGGAGGATAATTACGATAGCTTCAAACTCCTCGGCAGACCGTATTACGATGAGATTGCAGAACTTTATCCCGATGCTGTCTCTCTGCTACAGATTGACGAAAGCGATGATTGGGGACTAAGACTCTACGACTGCGGTATGATGTGCTTTATGATTGGTAAAAAGGCCCTAAAATCGCAAAAATGGGAGAATACAAAGCTATATTTTCACTCCTTCTAAATAGGTGTAAAATATGAGAAATATGCAAAATTACAATTTTGCATATTTTTATATATATTATTCAATAAATATTTTGAAAATCCATTGTTTCTTATTATCTTTACAAAGAATAGTGATTGGTGTTGCTATAAAATTCTAATAATTCAAACTTAAAAATCTAAATGCTATGAAAGAGAAGGATAAAAATCGTAAAGATGATGGGTATCTTTCATTTGAGCCTGAAGAGTTGAAAAATGCAACTCCTGATGGTCATCCAAACGATGAGGCGTATGAGTTGCTATGGGAGGCAACATGTGTCTCTTCACATGTGGATAAAGTGGATCAAGCAGCGGGTCGTACCGATGAAGACAATGTTTATCCGACCACAGCTGCCGAGGTAGCGGCAATGGGAGAGTTGATAAGTCAGGCAGAGGCTGCTCTTAAGGAGCCGGATGAGGAGTTTTCACAGAGAGTAGCCGAGCTACGCTCTATTGTAGAGTGGTCGAGCAAGCGACATTGGAAACTGAATTGGCAAGTAATTGTTGGCGTTATAATTTCAGTATTTGTGCTACAGATGTGTGTTGATAGCAAACAGAGTGATGTGATGAAAGTTGAGAATCTGGCAGTACAGGTTAATAAATGGGCTGAAGAGCCTCTTACAGCACTTGATATTGAATCACTTAAAGATAATGGCAATATTGATTACTCTGCAGACTCTTACTCTTCAGCTGCCCTGTGGCATAAAAATAGGCAGATAGCTGCAGCAAACGGCTATTATAGGGCGTTGGCAACCATTGCTGACTGCCAGGAGGCGTTGAAAGATAAGAGTATGGCAAAGGAGTTGCGTGGAAGTAAGGAGAAGCAACTTAAGGAGGCTAATAAGAAAAAGAAAGAGTTGCTAAAGAGGTTTAATAAACTTCGAAAGGCAGACTTTGATGATGTAAGAAAGATGGCTCTTAAAGAGATTGATTCAAAAATCTCTGAAAGAAAAGCAGATGCAAGATTTGTCAAGTTCTGGAATCTGTTCTTCTTGTTGCTTATCCCTGTATATATCTTTGCGGCACGCCCTTATGGCTACACAATCAGCCGTTATCGTCGTGAGGCTGACAATTTGGGCAAGATTGAAAAGATTGGATTGTGGCTCTCCGGAGGTTTGCTTTCAGCCGGTGCCGGTATTGGTTTTGTAGATATTGTAACCAAGTGGAGTGATGGCTCAGTTACCCGCTCAGATGATGGTACAGGTCCTATCAGACTTGCTATAAAGGTTGGTCTGTTTGTGGGTGCGGTGCTTGTATTCTGTGGTGTAAGTTGCTTTTTGATGCTCTATGCAACAATCACAGGTCTTATTCGTAACTACGACTGGAGAGAGGTTAAAAGGCAGGCTATAGAAGCTGGTACAGCAGCAAAATCAAAGTATGATCAGGCGCGTAGTGAGCAGAAATAACTGCTATAAACCATAAATAACAAGCCCCCAGAAGTTTAGACAAAAAACTTTTGGGGGCTACTTTATGAAACTCTATTTTTTCTTTACACCTTTATAAATTAGAAAGGCAAGGGCGAAGAGAACTATAGCGATAATTGCATAGCCGATTTCGTGGCTATATTTTGTTACAGTTTCGATAAGTTGTTCTTCTGGGACAACGGCCTCAAGGTAGTAGCCAAGTGTGGCAAGAACACCGTTCCATGCGCCTGCGCCGAGGGCTGTAAAGAGGATGAATTTTGCAAGGTTCATCTTTGCCAGACCTGCAGGGATAGATATAAGCTGGCGCACAGCGGGCACAAGGCGGCCTACAAGGGTTGCTGTGATACCATATTTGATAAAGAATTTCTCGGCAGTCTCAACCTTTGCTTGGTCTATAAGGCACATGTGTCCAAAGCGGCTATTAGCAAACTTATAGACTATAGGTTTACCGAGCCACAAAGCCAAAAAGTAATTCACAAGCGCGCCGATAACAGCACCAATGGTTGCGAAAAGAACTACAAGCCATACATTAAGTTCTCCGCTTGCTGCAGCCTTATATGCTGCTGGGGGAACTACAACCTCAGATGGGAAAGGGATAAAACTACTTTCGATAGCCATCAGTAGGGTGATGGTCCAATAGTTAAGGTTGTCAAGACACCACTGTATAAATCCTAAAGACTCCATAGATAAATTATTTACGCCGCAAAGGTATAAAAAAAGTAGCTGTCAGCAAAAACTAACAGCCACTTTTCTGAAATTGAAAAATTTATTACTTCTTCTCCTTGAGAATATCGCGAATCTCAGTAAGAAGCAACTCCTCCTTAGATGGAGCAGGTGCAGGAGCTGGAGCAGCAGCCTTCTTCTCCTCCTTCTTAAGCAGTTTGTTCATAATCTTAACCATCATAAATACGCATAAAGCGAGGATGGTAAAATCAACAACCTGCTGAATAAATGCACCATAATTCCAAGTAACGGCAGGGGCGGTAACAGCACCCGCAGCGTCAACTACGGCAGACTTAAGGGTCAGCTTTAGGTTTGTGAGATCAACGCCACCGACGATAAGTCCGATAGGAGGCATAATAACATCGTTTACAAGAGAAGATACGATTTTGCCGAATGCACCACCAATGATAACACCGACAGCCATATCCATTACATTACCCTTAAGGGCAAAAGCCTTAAATTCTTTAAGAAATCCCATAATTAAGTTCGGTTTTGTTAATGTATAAACTGTTTTTTATCCAATAATCATAATAACAGCGTCAGTTGCAATATTCTCGCCCTCGGCAACTGCTATTTGCTGAACTGTTCCCGCATAGTCAGATGTGATAGAGTTCTCCATCTTCATAGCCTCAAGCACAGCAACCTCCTGACCAACAGCAACGCTATCACCCTCTTTAACCTTTAGAGAGATTACACGGCCTGGCAGTGGAGCTACAATCTTATTGCCTGCAACAGCAGCTTTAGGAGCTTTAGGAGCAGCGGCAGGTGCGCTATCGCCAATCTCTATAATTACAGCATCAGTTGCAACATTATCGCCAACAGAAACAAGAATCTGCTTTACAACGCCTGTACAGTCAGATGTGATAGAGTTCTCCATCTTCATAGCCTCAAGAAGAACAACCTCCTGACCAGCAGTAACAGTGTCGCCAACCTTTACCTTGATGTCGATAACCTTGCCTGGCAGTGGAGCAATAATAGTCTTGCCTGTAATCTTCTGCTTAACCTCTGTCTTAGCCTCTGTAACCTCAGCTTTTGGAGCCTCGGCTGCCGCTTTAGCCTCATAAGCCTTCTTCTTAAGGTTTGTAAGGTATGGTTTAGCAACAAGAGGGAAGAGCTCAAGGAGCAATACCTCTTTCTCGTTCTCGGCAAGTTTTACGCCGCCAGCCTCAGGAAGTTCAGGATTTGGCTGCTGTTGATACTTAGAGATATCATAAGCAGTCTCCTCTCTTACGCCGCAAATCTTAAGGCGGAACTCTGGGTCAATTGGAACAGGAGTTTTTCCGTACTCACCCTTTACAAGGTTTACAAATTGGTTATTCTTTGTTGTGTACATTGCACGACCAGCCTTCTCGTCAAGTGCGCAGTTTACAGCCTGAGCACCTACAATCTGAGAAGTAGGGGTTACAAGTGGTGGAAGACCTGCAGAGAGACGAACTGTAGGGATAAGCTCCATAGAACGAGGCAAAATATCCTCAGCCTTAAGAGCTTGTAGCTGTGCTACCATATTAGAGTACATACCTCCAGGAATCTCAGCCTCCTGAACGAGTTTGTTAGGAGCAGGGAAGCCAAAGTATGCCTCAATTGCCTGAGCAGCCTCAAGAAGGGTTGCAAAATCCTCACTCTGAGCAGCCTTTACAGCACGGTTAAGTTGAGCCTCAACCTCTGCAGGAACTGCGTCTGTAAGTGGGTTAAATGGCTTTGGAGCAGGTTTGTCAGCACCAAATACAGAGACATTAAGTTCTGTACGAATATCCTTCAAAGTCTGGTTTATCTTTGCCACAGCCTCCATATCAACACCCAAGTCAATGCCTAACTTCTGGCAGAAGAGATATACAAGCTCCAAAGCAGGTGCGCCTGTGCCACCACCAAACCACCAGCAGTTTGTATCAACTACATCCACGCCGGCAGCGATGGCTGCATATACAGATGCAAGACCATAACCAGGAGTACAGTGTGTGTGGAAGTCAATAGGAATATTTACAGCAGCCTTGAGTTTCTTTACAAGCGCGCTAACACGCTGTGGTGGAATAAGACCTGACATATCCTTGATTGTAATCATGTCAGCTCCAAGAGCAGCAAGCTCCTTAGCCTTACCTACAAAGTAGTCGTCTGTAAATACAGGTGCAGGGTTTTTCTTGCCCTTAATCTTGTCCCACAAGCTGAGCTTTGGATATTTAGGGTCAACGGTATAACATACAGCGCAGTCTGCAATACCGCCATACTTCTTTACATACTTGATGGTTGATTTTACATTGTCAACTTCGTTCAGACAGTCGAAGATACGCATGATTCCAAGTCCGCTCTCAATAGAGTTGCGGCAGAAACCCTCGATAATCTCATCTGTGTAAGGTGCATAACCAAATAGGTTACGACCACGAGAGAGTGCAGTGAGTTTTGATACATCACCTACAGCCTTCTTTATGCTCTCAAGACGATGCCAAGGATTCTCATTAAGGTAGCGCATTACCGAATCAGGTACAGCACCTCCCCATACCTCCATAGCAAAGAAATGTGCATCTTTGTAGTATGGCAAACAACGCTCAACCTGAGCCTGTGTCATACGGGTTGCAAATGAGGACTGTTGTCCGTCTCGCAAGGTTAAATCTCTGATTTTAAGCACTTTAGTCATAATTTTAGTTTTTTATGTTGTGTTTAGAATTTAATTTCAGTGTTAATCAATTAACAAAGATAGCAAATTTTATAGATTTTACAACAAAAAGAACAAAAAAAGTGATGTTTTTTATTCAAACACCACTTTTTAGCAATTTTTTACCAACTTCAGAAGTTGGTTAATTTATTTGCGAAATTATTTTATAGCTGTTTTGTGGCTGTTTTTCCGTCTGATTTGAGGCGCATAGGGGTTCCTATGTAACGAAAATCAGATGAAAAAAGAGTCGTAAACAATATAAAAGAATGAGATAAATAAAATTTTACCAACTTCTTAGTCCTTATATACACTCAGAGCCAATCGTTTAACCAATAGGACAAATCCGCCTGTCAATATAAGATTCAGAACAAGCGTTAGCACAGATATAAGAAGGGCCGCGCCGCCGATATTATAACTCAGTGCAATAAATATAACGCCGGCACCTACCTCTCCGCGAGTAAACATACCAATCGAGAGTGCAAGTCGCTCCTTTATAGAGTGGTTTCGATAGAAGAGCATCGGAACAAGTTTTCCGATATTTGATAGTAGTGTAACGGCAAGCACATGCAGTGCTATAACTCCCCAAGAGGGCATAGGTTGTGATGCCATAATACTCTGACCTGTATTAGATGCGCTGGCACTTATTTGCGGCATACTCATACCTACAAGCAACATAAAGAAGAGCGATATTGCAGTTGTTATTCTCTCCTCTTTTTTAGAATCATGGTGTTCTCGTTTAATTACCATACCAAAAACAAAGGCTGGAAGGAGTACCTCTATGTGCAGAGCATCTTCAGCTCCGAAAAAGTGTTTGGTTACAATATGTATCAGGTGTGTTATGCTGAAAATCAGAAAGGCGTAACACAAAATAGCCCACCACTCTTGTCGCATTGAGTATCGACTCATTTTTGTCCAACCTATGTATAGTAACCCAAAGACAATAACTAAGATAGCACCCATTTGCCACTGCAGTCCAATCATGGCTATCTGTAGCGGAATCATAAGGATAATTGTATCCAAGTCGTCAAAGATTGCCAAAACCTGAATTTTTTTGTAAATCCATCTCTGTTGTAGTCCTAACGCAGCAAGCATCGAAAAGAGTATTCCCGCAGATGTAGGGGCTGCAAATCTGCTGAGCAAAAGAGTCTCTTTCCAGGCTGTACCACTATTCCATAAATCAGGCGGAAGAAGGAAAAATATGTAGTATATGGCGATAAGAATCCACGGAGCTGCTGCTGCAAGCATAGCTACACAATAGTCTTTTCCGTATGAGATAAGATTGCTTTTATCGAGCTCAAATTCTCTGCCCACATTTATCATAATAAAAGAGAGACAGATGCCTAAAAGCATATATACAACATGCGCAAGAGAGATATATGATGTCCCCATAACATCCGGAAGGAGCTGCGAGAGTAGCAATCCAACCATGAGCATCACAGAAAAAGATAGAACTTTCTTCATAAATTATAGCCAACAGGTTATCAATAAGCTACAAAGATAATGAAATTTTTAGATATTCAAAGAGTCGTAATGCTAAATAAACAAAAATAGCGTGTTCAATAACTATTTGAACACGCTATTTTTTTGTTGTAAAAATTCTTATTATAGCAACTGACGCAATGCATCAAGCTCTGAGCTCTCTGTAGTTGCAGGTTGCTGAGTCTGAGTCTGAGGCTGTGCAGGTGTCTCAACAACAGGCTCTGCAGGCTGAGCAGGAGCCTCCTCGACAATTTTAGCTGCTGTAACTTTGATTGTACGGGTTGTGATAAGACCTGCTGTAATTGCTGAAATAAAGAGGTCAAGAAGACCAAAACGAGCCTTAATCTCGCAACTTCCATGCTCCGGCATAGGTACCTGAGTACGACCAAGTGGAATAAGACCAAGGAAGAAGAATGCCTGCTTTTTCTTTGCAAATTTGTAAGACTCATAACCCTTTACTCGTGTATCATCATAGTAAGAGCCTACATAAGTACGGGTTGGAAAGCAAGATGGAAGTATAAAAGCTGCCATCAAAAGGATTACAATCAGTTTTTTCATGATATAGTTGTGTTTGTTAAATTGTTAAAATGTAAGTTGCTCCCAAGTATCTTGTACGCCCAAACCTGTTCCTACGGTAGGTGTTTGAGACTTGTTGCTGATAAATGAACTGCGCTGAACACTTGTAATAATATAGTCTGCCAAATCTCCATAAGAGATATTGCCCTGAGACTCTTGCAATTTCTTGAGCAAGTAGTATGTAAACATACCGTGCTGCTTCTCTGTATAAGGAATAGCAGTTTCATCGCCTGTAGAGGCCGCGAATACTACTGTGTTACCCTCGATAATATCATCCTTTGGTGCTTGTGCAATACCGCGTGCAGCAAGGAGCATAGAGCCATCCTTTCCTGTTCCTGAGAAACAAGCGTCGATGAAATATGTAACAGACTCTGCATTGGTGGCTGACAAATCTCTGTAAAGTTTGTTGAGACTGTAGCAAGTGCTTGGAATAGAGGTTTGACCATCGGTAGGGATGATATAAGGCTCTTTTGTCTTTGTATCGTGGTCGCCATGACCGCAGTAATAGACAATACCTTTCATCTTACCACCATCCATAGCAGGCAGATTAAGACCCTTCTTTAGCCAAGCAATACCACCCTCAATAAGACCCTTTGATGCATCCTTTATAATTCTTGTGTTATGCTCAGGAATACCGAGAGTCTTGATACAATACTCTTTGAATATTTCGCCATCATTGATAGCAAATGGTACTGAAGAGATATTTGTTGCCTCTGTTTTATAGTTCTCATTTGCGATGATAAGTACAAATGTATTATCTCTCTTGTTAGAAGTAATAGGGATATTGATATCAACATCGCTCTTTGGTTTCTCCTCTTTCTTAGGCTCTACGGCAGCAATATTCTGCTGAACAGGAGCGACAGGCTGAGGTACTACAACAGGCTCTTTTGCCTTTGCCTCTGCAATTAAGATATTGCTGTGGTTGCTCTCCAAAAGTGAGTCGAGCAAATCAAGAAATTCGTTAGCTTTGTGAAGTTCCTCGACATTGTCAACAGTGCCATTGATATTCTTCTCTAAAGCAAAGATGCTCTTATTCTTCTCCGCCAAAAGGTTGTTATAACCCTTCAGTGTCTCAATTGTAGATGAAGGCAAGAAGTATTTGTCTCTGTTTGAGTATATGGTAATGAGTTTCTGGTGAGTCTGTTCGTAGTGCATACGAGTGAAGATAAGCTCATCCTCAAACTCGCCAACGCTCATAACTATCTCAGGTTTCTTAGCCTCGGCAACAGCAGGCTTTGGAGTATCATCTATAGCTGCATTTGTAATAGGCACAGTGCGCTCCAAAGTGAGTTTTCTGAGTTTATACTCTCCATCTGCATTTGCAAGACGAGTAAATTTACCCATTGCTGTATAGGTGTTGAAATATACAATCTCGCCACTCTTTATCTCAAAACGGATATGCTCGGTATCTGCAACATCGCACTCAATATGTACTTTTCCTGCAGGAACAGTACACTTAAAGTATCTGCGAGAAGATAGTTTGCCGATAAATGTACTATTGATAGCAATTGTCGGCAACTCTACAGAGGAGTGAACATTTGCCTCTCGCATAATGTAGATAGTTGCTGTCTGAGAATAGGCAGGAATAGCGAAGATTCCCAGTAAAAATAAAATAACAAATCTCTTCATTGCGGTTTGTGTGTTTTATCTAAATTTACTCTGTTTATTCGACTTTTTTAATTGTAACACTCTTTTGAACAACTGTCATCATTTCATCTTTTGCCAAGTTGTTGTGTAACCACGACTCAAAACTCTTAATAGAGAGCTGAGGGGTATATTCACCCATGTTTGTTAGTGGCATAGAGAACTGCTTGGTAGAGTAGATGACAAATACTCTGTCTGTTTCAGAAGACTTGTCGGTTGTGAAATATGTTGTCTCTTCTGAGCTATCCTGAGGCTCCAAGAGATGGTACTCTTTAGATTTCTCTACCGGCACAGCAAAGCCATTGCCTTTTTCATCCGGAAGAAGGCAAAAAGCCATGTCATTATTATCGTCAAGAACAAATACGGAGACAAAACCGTTAGCTGCAGCCTTGAACTTTACAGAAAAATCCTCTTCGTCTCTGTTCTTATTTCTGTTGTTTGGATAGTATTTGAATACATTGCCTTCGGTGTGATGGTGGAGTATTGCAACATCCAAATTTATCTCGGCAGTGTTTCTTGCGCGCGCCTTGCCGTGAACTTTGACTGTATAGACAAGATTTCCCTCCGGCGTTACGGTTGCAGAGAGCTTTGGCTCCTCAATATCGCCAATCCAAACTCCCTTTACATCGTTTGTACCGATACTTTTGACTGCAACATCCGATTTTCCGTTTACATTGGAGATGTTAACGGAACTTGTGTGAGCTACAATTGTTCCAAACTCGGATGCAATCGCCTCGACTCTTGCCCTCTCTATTGCAATCTGCTTTGCCTGCGCCGGAGTAATAGTCTCAGGAACATGGTATGTGTACTCTGCGCTGACAACCTTAATTTTTTGAGCTGTTGCGCAAAGAGGCATAAATATTGCGAAAAGAAGTATGATAAAAAAACGATTCATAAATGTAAGTTATTGGTATTAAATACAATATAGTGTTTGACATTCTGCATTTCTCAAAATTATTTGATAAAAAGCAGATTGAAAAACATCCCGTTTACAACAATAATGTTGTATAAGTCGCCACAAAGATACAAAAACTTTTATGATAAAGCAATAGTTTTTATACACAATTATTCAACAAAAAAGCCCCAAAATCAAAGTTGATTCTGGGGTAAATTTTTGTGATACAAAAAACTATTTGCTTGGTTTTGCGATATAGTATGTCATTATCGAACTTACAATATACAGAGCTGCGATAACCCATACAATGCCTGTATAACCAATAGGCTCTTTGAGTAGTTTTACAAGTAGAGGACCGATAAATGTTGCCAAACCTGCACCTAAGTTGAGTACAGATACAGCCGCACCCTTGTCTTTCTCGACCAAAGATGGAACAAGTGCGCTAAGTGGTACATATCCAGCCAGCATTACACACCAGAAACCGCCACAAGCAAGAATAAACCAGAAGTTGTTCCAAATTTCAGGTGCATAATAGAAGAGAAGTACACCCACAGCGCAGCCAACGCCACCAAACCAAATAATTGTCTGACTCCAACCCAAGCGGTCTCCGACGATGCCGAAAACAAGGTTGAATACGATGTTGAACATAAACACAGAGCCCCAGATAAGTCCCCACTCGGTATCTGTCATGCCGTGGTCTGCGAAGTATAGTGGCATAAACACCACAAAAGCAAATTGAGATATAGAGTTGATAACGCGGACAATACCTCCCATAAGCACCTTAGGCTCACGCTTCATAATGCCAAGTCCGTGTATAAGTTCTTTGAACTTGCTACCGCTTGATTTTTGACTATTTTCTGCAAAGAGGTTTGTGTCTGGACACTTATTGATAACAAGGGCGCAAATAGCACCTATAGTTACGAAAATAAGCGAAGTCCAGAGGGTCGGAACAACTCCTATAGCCTCTTTTGTATATGCGCCATAGTATGCAC
>JAFWBN010000162.1 GCA_017507075.1 Alistipes sp.
CCATTTCGCTCAATTCTTATAGAATCGTCATATTCGGTTACGTTTACCCCCATTTCCTCAAGCTTTGACACAAGACAGTCCATATGCTTGGGAATAATATTTCTCACCAGAACCTCACCACCTGCAGCAGCAACTTCGTACTCTCCATCACTATTGATTTCAAAAACCTTATCCTCACAATCTTGTTTAACATTTATACGCTGATTTTTACCGTCAACAGTTGTTATTATAACAAATCCATTGCGGTCCTCAAATGTCTCATTTGCACCTACCTTGACAGTAAATTTACTTGCATTAGGGGTTCCACTCGAAGGATTTACAGTAATCCAGCCTGCACTTGTAGTAATCTTCCAATCAAGGTCTGAGGTAAAATTATATATCTTTGAGCCTCCGCTACTACCAAATACAGCCGTCATTTCTGTACCTTCAGCAAAGACCAAACCCTTTGACTCAGTATCCAAATATTTGCTAATTTCATCGCATGATACGCATGAAAATATCACAAGTAGGAACAAATAAAAAATCTTTTTCATAGTAGGTAAAGTTTAGGTTAATAAACACTAATAGGGTCAGAGACCAACGAAAAAATAGTCGGTCTCTAAATTACAATCTCTACTCCGCCTTGCTAACTTTTTGTGGGGCGGCGTGAGGGCGAGGGAAATAGTGTGTTTGAGACAGTTGGCGGTTATCGCTATTCCCTGGAGATAGACGGTAGAGTACACAGCCGTGTGGTGCGACCTCTGTTTCATGTGCGCTACCAGGATAGAGGTGAGTTACAACCTGCTGACGCCACACATCACGCACAGTTATAGCATTCTCCCAAAGGCCAAAGTCTCTTGGCTCAAACTCTATTACAAGCGGCTCTTCGGTAAGGTTAAACAGACCCACGGCCAAATCATTATTTTCCAATATTTTTACATAAATAGCATGCTGTGCATCCTTATAGAACGGCATTGCGCGCATTCCGAGTGGGTCTTGCAGTATATCATTGACCTCAAAATTACACAACAGACTACGGGTAAAATCGTCAAGTTTTGCAAGGTCGCAACCTATAAGCATCGGAGAGGCAAGCAGTGCCCACAGAGTGATATGTGTATATTGTTCATCCGGCGTAAGTCGCGAATAGTATGGATTTGAACGCCATCCGCCAACCATACCAACAACAAGCATATCGGCATCGCCCCAATGTCCCGGTCCATGAAAAGCAGCCCAACGGTCTTGCTGATAAAAGCCTATGGTACTGATACTTGCCCAGGTATCGCGTATATCTCCCGTAGTACGCCAACACTGAGCAAGCTCTCTGAAGGCGTAAGCGTCAGCAAATGGTGCTGTATTTGAGAGACTATAGACGATATCCCTACCACAGCCGTCAAGAGCCTCTTTCATTTCACGGGTAAAGTATTTATCATTTGGTTTCCAATCATATTTAAGGTAGTCCACACCCCACTCTGCCCACTGTTTAGCATCGGCAGTAGCCCAAGAGTATTCACCATGACGCCAATAGCGACGACGGATAAAGCGTTTTGGGTCATCGGGCAGTGTCATACGACTGTTTTCATCACACCACCCCTCCTCAATCCAAGGATATGTTCCCTCTGCATTATCAGAGTGTACGCCGGCATGACCTGCGTATGTGCTTACCCACGGACCTGAGTAGATACCCAACTTAAGACCCATCGAGTGTAATTTATCGGCAAGGGCCTTCATATCCGAGAACTTATCGTTTGGCTGAACGGCGTTATACTTACCGCCACGCTTGCCCTGCCAGCCATCGTCTATATTTATGTATGTCCAACCATAATTTGCAAGACCCTGTTCAACCAAAGCCTGCGCAGAGGACAAAACCTTCTCCTGACTTACAGTAGGTCCCCAGCAATTCCAAGAGTTCCAACCCATTGGTGGAGTGAGTGCAATATCATCGCCTACAACAATCTTCAGATTTCGTTCATTGCTTCCCTTTGCATTTGTGGCCTTAAGGACTACTGCATACTCTCCACGCTCCTTTATAACACCACTCAGCCGACCCGTTTTTGAGTCCAACCGAACCCCCTCAGGCAAATTTGTAGCCGAGAAGCTCATCGGGCGTTCTCCCGTCGCAGCTATAGTATATAGTATCTCTGCCCCAGGACGCACTCCAAAGACCTTTGCACTATTTATGCGAGGAGTAGCCGGTGGTGGCGGAGTAAGTATATAAGCCGAATAATCAGGTGGAGTAAGGTGTTTGATTCCCACATTATCATCTCTCTTCTGAGCAGATGCAACGAAAACTGCCATTGTAAGCACAACAGCCAAAACTGTACGGATTTTCATATCTACAAGTTTTAGGTTTTTACAAAGATATGGTTTTCTTTTGACAGTTCCAAATTATCAGCGTTTTACAATTCGCTGTTTTGCAACATTGTCTGGCACTACCACCCCATGCTCTCTAAAGTGCTTAAGCAGTATATCGACAACAAGTATATTCTGCTCTGTATGGTTGTCTCCCTCTATTGCTTCATACTTTTTGCCGACATAATCAGATAGCGCGACACGATACTTTTTACCCTCTACAAGCTTCGGAAATCTAACCGTTACAGCCTCTCCTGCAGAATCGACAACAATATCATAAGGCGTTGTGCTGAACAAATCAATGCGATGAGACTCTTTGAGGTTTTTTGTGTCATTAAACTTTGTTACAATCATCTTACGCATCTGCGCAGGTGTCATAACAATAGTGTGAACCTTTGACTCAAACGGCTCAAGATTATAGAGTGTAAGTAGCGACACATCCCCTGCAGGATACTCTGCAATACGGATACCTCCATAGTGATAAAAACCTATCTGTGAGGATGTTGCCTGTGCAATAAGTTTTGTCTCAAGATTGGCAAAACCTATAAGGTTTGTAGGTGCAGAGAGTTCTCCAACCTTAACTTTCAGAGCCGGATTACTCTCTATTTTTTCAACCATTGAAAGTGTTACACTATCTTTTGGATAGTTGGAGAGTGGTATATTCTCATACTCTATTGATATAATCTTTCTGCCTTTCAGTTTTATGCGCGTAGCTCCCACATTTTTAAGTTTTCGACCTGTCTGACCTATTACAGTTTTGCCGACAAGTGTATCGACAATCATGTGCGAGTGTCCGCCTATAATTAAGTCATAATTCTCAAAACGGGAGGCAAAAATCATATCTTTATCGTCTGCCATGTGCGATAAAAGCACCTTTACATCACAATCCTCACACTCTGCAACAGCTGTCTCTGCTGCCTGCATAGGGTCTATAAACTCTAACCCCTTAAAGACCTCTTCAGACCCGTCCGGATGCCCATTATCATAATTTGTAACAACGCCTACAAAGCCTATTTTTATACCGCACTTAGTCTTTATTATAGCAGTTGGAGCAAGGGTTTTAAGGTCTGCATTACTGCTCTGCATATTGGCACAGATTGTTGTAAAATCCGCATAGTCAACAGCATTTTGTAGCACTGCAGCACCTGCATCAAACTCGTGATTTCCAAGTGTCGCCACATTGTAACCAACACTATTCATAAGCTCAATAATCGGTAGGCGAGACTCTGCAAGATCTACAAAGGCATTACCTGTCCACCTATCTCCCGCATCAACAAGCAGTGTCTCTACCGTATCTCGGCACTGACCTACTGCCGTAGCAAGAGCTGCATAATTGTCGATATTCGCATGCATATCGTTTGTAGAGAGAATTACAACCTCTCTCTGACGCAATGTTGTGTTGTAGAACAATAGTGCCGCTAAAGCGACAATAAAAAGGATAAGTGTTAGACTCTTTTTCATTTTTTCACATTTAATATTGCAAAGTTACAAAAATTTTGAAAGTAGCATAATTCTCGCTATCTTTATGGAAAAATTAGAGTATATATGAAGAATATAATTACGGTCTATTGCCAGAATACAGCAAAGAGTATCGATGTTGAGATGGGAACTTCACTGTTAGACATCTACTCAAATATCGAGATAAGCGGTAGCTATCCGGCACTTGCTGCCTATGTAAACAATCGTATCAAGGAGCTTAATTACCGTGTTTATACCCCTATTTCAGTACGATTTATAGATATTACCCACTTTGAAGGACACAGAGTATATCAGCGCACGGCAACATTCCTTGTACAGCAGGCTATATCAAACCTATACCCTACAGCCGCTTTTCATGTTCGCCACTCATTAGGAACGGGCCTATATTGTGAAGTTGAGGGCAAAGAGGCATTTAGCAAAGAGGAGTGCAATGCAATTGAGGAGTCTGTACGCCAAATTGTTAAGCAAAATATATCCATACAGCGTAAAAAAGAGCCATCTTCTGATGTTATAGCCAAATTTGAGGCTGCAGGATATGCTGATAAGGCAGAACTATTGCGTTCTCGCCCGAAACTATATAGCAATATATACTATATGGGGCAGAGTATAGGCTACTTTTTGGGCGCGCTTGCTCCATCAAGCGGATATATCACAAAACTATCAATACTCCCCTATAGTGAAGGTTTTGTGATAGCATTACCTAAAAGAGAGGCTCCTGACACAATAGCTCTGCCACCAAGAGCCGATAAGATGGCAGGCCTCTTCAGACAATTTCATGAGTGGATGGATATTGTAGGTGTGCCGACTGTTGGCTCACTAAATCGTCTTATACAACAGGGCGACACAACCGAACTTATCAAGATTGCCGAGGCTGTACATGACAGACAATACTCAAATATTGCCGATAAAATCTTTGAGGCTCACAACAACAGAGGTGTTAAGGTTGTGCTTATCTCCGGACCATCTTCAAGTGGCAAAACCACCTCTGCAAAGAGAATAGGTGTACAACTAAGAGTTTTAGGTCTGCACCCTGTGTTAATATCGCTTGACGACTACTTTGTAAATCGTGAGCAAACACCAAAAGATGAGAACGGAGAGTATGACTACGAGGCTCTTGAGGCACTTGACCTCAAACAGCTAAATATTCACCTCAAGGAGCTTATAGAGGGCAAAAGCGTCGATATTCCTCGCTATGACTTTATTACAGGCACCAGAAAGTGGCACAAAGACCCGCTACAACTTGATGACCGCTCGGTACTTATCATGGAGGGAATACACGGACTGAATCCTAAATTGACCCCTTCGCTGAGCGAAGATTTGAAGTTTAAGATTTACCTCTCTTGTTTCACTTCTGTTGCCATGGATAATATTACCCGAATACACACAACAGACAACCGCCTGCTGCGTCGTATAACCCGCGACTACAGAACAAGGGGCAATAATGCTTACGACACAATAGCACGCTGGCAGAGTGTGCGCCGTGGCGAGGAGAGACATATCTTCCCATATCAGGAAAATGCCGATGTGATGATAAACACTTCGCTATTCTACGAAATTGGTGTTATCAGACCTATTGTAGAGCCTATACTGCGCGAAATCCCTGATACAGTACCCGAATATGGAGAGGCAGAGAGGCTACTCAAGTTCTTGGACAACTTTACACCTGTAAATCCGGAGGAGATTCCGCCAACATCTGTACTGAGAGAGTTTATCGGTGGCAGCTCATTTAAGTATTAGCTTTTTTTTGCTAATTATGTTGTAATACCGCCTTTTTTTGTTAATTTTGTAGAGGTTTGACAACCGAAATATATACCAACAGAGAGATTACTAACTAAACAAATACTAAAATGCTTAAACTCGTTTTAACCTTCGTAGCCCTTGCTTTGGCTTATGGTACAACCCTTGCCGAGGGGCTTAAACTAACTGAAAAAAACATTGACCAGATTGTCAAAGAACTCACCCTTGAGGAGAAGGCTCACCTTGTTGTTGGTGCCGATGTAAAGGAGATAAATGCAGCCGGTGAGGTTGGCGACACCGAGAAAATTGTTCCCGGAGCGGCAGGTATTACATACCCTATTCCTCGTTTGGGCATCCCATCTATCGTAATGGCGGACGGCCCTGCCGGTCTTCGTATAAAGCCTACTCGTGAAGGCGATAGTAAGACATATTACTGCACAGGATTTCCTGTTGGAACGCATATGGCGGCAACTTGGAACGATGATATTATCTATCAAGTTGGTAAGGCTATGGGTAACGAGGTTAAAGAGTATGGTGTGGATATTCTTCTTGCACCAGGCGTAAACATTATGCGCAACCCTCTTTGTGGTCGTAACTTCGAGTATTACTCTGAGGACCCACTGCTTGCAGGAAAGACTGCGGCAGCAATTATCAATGGTGTTGAGAGCAATGGTGTAGGTACATCACTAAAGCACTTCTGCGCTAATAATCAAGAGATTAACCGCCTTGCAAATGATGCTCGAATATCTCAACGCGCCCTTCGTGAGATATATCTGCGCAATTTTGAGATTGCAGTAAAAAATGCTCAGCCATGGACTATTATGACCTCTTACAACTACCTTAATGGTCGCTATACATCTGAGGACAAGGGCCTACTTGAAGATGTACTTCGTGGAGAGTTTGGTTTCCAAGGTACTATTGTAACAGATTGGGGCGGAGGTCTCGATGCTGCGGCACAAGTTGCTGCCGGAAATGATATGATTCAGCCGGGAGAGCCTGAACATGTAGATATGATTGTAAATGCAGTACGCTCAGGCAAACTCAGCGAAGCTGACCTTGACAAGTGCGTTACCCGTATCTTAAAACTTATAGTAAAGACCCCTCGTTTCAAGGGTTATAAATTTAGCAACAAACCAGACCTTAAAGCCCATGCAGAGGTAACACGCCAGGTGGCAAGTGAGGGTTTTGTGTTGCTTAAAAATGATAACGAGGCTCTGCCTATGGTTGGTGGTGCGACAGTAGCTCTCTTTGGTGTTGGCAGCTACGACTTTATTGCAGGTGGTAGAGGTTCGGGCGATGTGAATAAGGCCTATGTTGTCGATTTGCGCGACGGACTACTCTCAAATGGTGTCTCTTTTGACAAGACCCTTGATGACCGCTACACTGCACACATGGCTAAAGAGAGTAAGAGAATCACCCCTCTTGATGCTATGCGCCGTTGGATACACTACACACTGCGTCCAAATGAGATTAAAGACCCACGCTCTTTGGTTCAGGGTGCTGCTTCTCGTAGCGATATAGCAATTATCACCTTCTCTCGCCACTCTGCTGAGGGTTTTGACCGCCATGTAGAGAGAGATTTCAACCTTAGAATAGATGAGACTGCTCTACTCAACGAGGTTAGCCGAGAGTTCCGTGCTGCAGGCAAAAAGGTTGTTGTTGTACTTAACATCAGTGGACCTGTAGAGGTTGCATCATGGAGAGATAAGGTTGATGCTATTTTAGTATGCTGGATGCCGGGCCAGGAGGGTGGAAATTCTGTTGCTGATGCACTGCTTGGCAAGGTATCTCCTTCAGGACACCTCCCAATGAGTTTCCCTATGAGCTATGCAGATGTTCCATCACAGAACTTCCCTGTAAATGTTCCTGAGACAGGTCTCAACCAATCTTATGAGAACTACAGCACTGTTCACAAATACTACGACCAGCCAAATATCGACTATACAAACTATACAGAGGATATTTTTGTCGGCTACCGCCACTTTACAACCCGCAATGTAAAGGTTGCCTATCCGTTTGGTCATGGACTGACATACACAAACTTTGATTTGTCGGATATGAAGGTAAAGCAGAACAAAAACAGCATCTCTGTAAGTTGTACAGTTACAAACACAGGCTCTCGCACTGCTAAGCAGGTTGTTCAGCTCTACTCTACCGAGCTATTCCCTCATAAGGAGCGTCCGCTTGTTGAGCTGCGCGAGTATGTTAAGACTCCGGAGCTTAAGGCTGGAGAGAGTACCGTTGTAACCATGGAGATTGAGACTGATGCCCTTGCAACTTTTGATGAGGAGGAGTCTGCATGGAAGACCTCGGCTGGAGACTATCGTTTAAGTCTTGGTTTCAGTTGTGAGGACTTGCGCGCAAGCAAGGAGATTTTTATCCCTAAGACAACTATCCGTAAAGTTACAGATATTCTCAAACCTACTGACGGTAAACTATTTATTGAATAATGAGGAGATTTCTGACTCTTATCTTTGCGGCGACAACACTCTGTGTCGCCGCAAAGAGTTCTATAGACCTTTCTGGCAATACTCTGCAATTTGCAATTAACAACCGCATCATCGTTACATCCCCTACAGAGGGTCTTTGGGCTGTAGCCACAGGTTGGAAAGATGATTGGATGTGTGATTGGCACTACGCTAACCCCGACAGAGTTGAGCAGAGCGGAGAGTGGACTATTCTTCATGGAAAGTTGCTCTTTGATAGTGGAGAGTTACTACTCAGAGACAGCTACTGCACTATTCGTGAAGGTCTTGTAAAGTGTGTCCGCCGATATGAGTGGAAGGGCACTGCTCCACTTGAGACAGTTACACTCTCTGTGCGGTACAATGTTGCAGGAGAGAATTTAATGCCATGCCTACCTGGAATACTATATTACGGAAACAAAAACGGAGCAAAGGTTAATCCCGATATTATCCCCGTCTATAATGGGGAGTGCGGTGAGTTTGCAATTTTCGAGGAGCATCGCTACTCTATGCCCTTTGCGATGCTTGAGAATAGCAGTAATGGCTATGCTGCAACACTCCACACCGTTCCAAGCCCCGTAAGAGGTGCTGTGTTGTCAGACCAATGGTGGTCTTTGGGCGTAGAGGCGAATAAAGATTACAGCACCCTTACATTATACTCAGGTCCTATAGGCTACAACCGCCAACACAGCATTGCCAAGGCTCTGCAAAAAAGCGTGATGCCATATACAGATACGCATATAACCCTCGAGCCAAATAGAGTTATCGAAAAGAGTTTTTATATCGAATTTTACCCTATCAGCAGAGAGGGTAGCGGTTTTCAGACCCCTGTCTATACCGCTTTAGATATACATAAACCATACTTTGCCGAGCCTTTTGAGGAGATTGACCATATTGTGCGCGAAAAGTATGCTTTTGCTAAGAGTAGATGGATAGAATTTGATAGCTCTGCCGTAGGATTTAACATGTACGACAGCTCCATGCGCAAAGATATTGTTATGGGCTGGTGCGGACAGGCAGACTCGCCAGGATACTCCCTGCAAGTGCTTGCTAAAAGGCTTGGAGACAGTGATATAGAGCAGATGGTTCAAAGGTCGTTAGACTATCTGTCAACCTTTGAAATTGATAACCAAAAGGGTATATTTACAGTTGGATATAACGGCACAAAGTATCACGGTGGCGATTATGTCTCTTGCGGGCAGGCAATGTATAACTTTGCCAAAGCTATTGAAAAGGGGCGCAAAAACAGACGATACGACACCTCTAAGTGGGAAGACTTCTTGAGACAAGCTGCAGATGTCGTGAGCCAAAGGATTTTGAGCGAAGAGTGGAATCCACACTCAACTGCCGAGGCCTTTTATATCGCACCCCTTGCTATCTGCTCAAAGCTCTTCAAAGAGAAAAATTACAAAGAGGCCGCCAAAAAGGCCGCAGAACTATTTGCAGAGCGTCATTTAACAATGAACGGCTGCTATTGGGGAGGTACGCTTGATGCCACTTGCGAGGACAAAGAGGGCTCTTGGGCTGCTTTTCAAGGTTTTTTAGAACTCTATGAAAGGTTCGGCGACAAAAAACACCTTGAGTGGGCAAAACACGCTATGGATGTATGCCTGAGCTATGTTGTGGTGTGGGACATACCTCTGCCGGCAGGTCGCCTTGCAGATTTTAATTTCAAAACCCGCGGATGGAGCGTTGTGTCAGCCCAAAATCAACATATAGATATATATGGTGTGCTATTTGCTCCAGAGGTCTATAAAATGGGAAAATATCTCAAAGATAGTAGGTTGTGCCGCCTCTCTGAGGTTATGTATCGCAGCTGTAGCCAGCTAACCGACGCCTACGGCTCTCAGGGCGAACAGATACAGCAGACAAATTTTGCTCAGCGCGGCGATATGAGTAGCGTCTATCGCCTCCGCGGAGGCTACGCCGAAAGATGGACCGTCTTCTGGATTACCGCACACTTCCTCAACGCCGCCGCCCGCTTCGAGGAGATAAACGCAGAGTTCTTGAACTAAGACAGCCTAAGAACTGCCCGCTTTTTCGAGAAAAAGCAGGGCGTGCAAA
>JAFWBN010000163.1 GCA_017507075.1 Alistipes sp.
CTCAGAACCGGTGTAGGTAAGCAGTTTACCAAGTGCATCAAGATGGTTAAGTCTGAGAAGACCGGTGCCTATATTTTCAAAGAGGCAATCGTTCCAGTTGACCAGGTAGCAGATTACATGAAATAGTAGCTACCCATGTATTTAAGAGGCGACTCTTAATACAAAAGGCTTTTTCCAAATGGAGAAAGCCTTTTGTGTTTTTGTATTTTCCGCTCTACTTCTTAGCTTTGCGCGTCTTTGTTCGTTTAGGAAGGGTTGATATATCCTCGTTGTGGTCAACACCTCCACCTAAAGCGCAATAGAGCTTTATAACTCCCTGAATACCTTCAAAGTGGTCCTTTACCTGCGAGAGCTGAGCGGAGAGGAGTGCTTGCTGAGCTGTCAAAACTTCAAGATATGTAGATTCAGAGTGGCTCATAAGCTGTTTGGTACTACTTACAGCACGCTCAAGAGACTCAATCTGTTGAGAGCGAACACTCTTCTTATTGCGAGCCGTCTGACATTGAGCCAGCGCGTCATTAACCTCGCTACCCGCCTGCAAAAGGGTTTGGCGGAAAGCAATCAGAGCCTGCTCTTGTTTTGCCTTTGCGATCTGGAGATTTGCATGCTTCTGCCCTGCCTTGAATAGGTCTGTAGCCAACTTAAGGGTAAAAGAGGCCACCCAGCTTGCCGGAGAGGTTATAGCTTTACCAAATTGGTCTTGCCAACCAAGTGTTCCACCCAAGGTCAAAGAGGGTATAAATGCACCTTTTGCAATATTGGTTTGATAAAACGCCTGTTTGAGATTATTCTCTGCCATACGCACATCTGCCCTATAAGCAAGAAGCTGTGATGGAATACCTACATCAAGCTCTGGCGTAAAATTTTGCGACTTAATTGTGCCGCGCTCAAATTTTTGAGGTGTTGTACCAATCAATAGAGCCAAAGCATTCTCTACCTCTATAATATCAAATTCAAGGTCAAAGAGTGATGCGTCAATAGAGCAGCTATTTGCCTCAGTCTGAGAGACTGACGCTTCATTGGTCATACCGGCCTGCTTCATTGCCTTCATAATACGAACATTCTCCTTCCAAGAGGCTGCTGTAGTACGAGAGATACCCAACTGAGCATCAAGCATAAGCAGTGTATAATAACTATTTGCAATTGATGCCACAAGTGCTGTCTGTACACTCTGTCTGTAGAGGTGGCTCTGCTCATAAACAGCCTGAGCATTACGCTTTGAGTTTAGCAGGCGACCTGAAGCATCTATATCCCATGTTGCAGAGAGCGGAAGAGAGTAGCTATTAGCAGAGTATCCCTTTCTGGTCTCTCCTCCAAACGATGGAGCAAAGGCTACAGATGGATAGAATGCAAGTTTTGCTGTTCTGAGTGATGCCTCTGCCTCCTTAACCCTCTGAACTGCAATCTGCAGATCCGAATTATTCTCCAATCCCTGTTCTATAAGGCGTTGCAGATGTGGGTCTGTAAAAAATGTACGCCAATCTATGTCTGCAATATTTATGCTATCAACAGACATAGCGGTTCCATAGAGTTTATCTGTCTCTATCTGTGGGCGTGAATACTTTTGATAGACCGAGCAGCTTGAACAGAGTGCTGCCACGACTAATATATATAGGTATCTCTTCATTATTCAACTCTCTTTGGTTTAACAACTCTCTCCTGAATAGTCTGGAAGACGATAAATAGTGCCGGCACAAGGAATATAAGTGCTAATGTACCAACTACCATACCTCCTACAACACCTGCACCTAAGGTATTATTTCCATTTGCACCTACGCCTGTTGAGAACATAAGCGGAATCATACCGAACACCATTGTAAGTACAGTCATCATAATTGGGCGAAAACGCTCTTTACTTGCCTCTACTGCTGCATCAAAGATTGACAGCCCTTGACGACGACGCTCACATGCATACTCTGTGATAAGGATGGCCGTCTTTGACAGCAGACCGATAAGCATAATCAGACCCGTCTGCAGATAGATATTATTCTCCAGTCCCATCATATTTGCAAAGGCAAAACTACCGAACAATCCGATAGGTACTGTAAGAATTACAGCAAATGGGATAAAGAAACTCTCATAGAGCGCACAAAGGATAAGATATATCAATGCAATACAGATAACAAAGATTATTACCGTATTATTTCCACTTGCAGCCTCCTCACGAGCAATACCGCCAAAGTCAAATCCGTAACCTATAGGTAATACATAACTTGCCACCTCATTGACTGCGCGAATAGCATCTCCTGAAGAGTAACCTTCTGCCGCACGACCATTGATAGCAATTGACGGGAACATATTAAAACGAGACAAGTTCTCCGGCGCATAAATCTTCTTAAGCGACACAAACTGACTTACCGGAGCCATATCCGAGCCGATGCGAATAAAGATATTATTCAGCGTCTGCAAATCGACACGATAGCGAGGGTCTGCCTGCACCTGCACCTGATAGAGCTTTGTAAAACGGTTAAATCGGGTTGAGAGACGACCTCCATAATATCCGTTAAGCACCTCAAGCACCTCTTTTGGAGATGTTCCTGCGCGCTTACACTTTACCGCATCAACATCTATCTGATACTGAGGGAATTTAGGGTTAAACGATGTTCGCGCCGAGCCAATCTCTGGACGAGCCTCAAGCTCTGCAACGAACATATTTACTACATCTGCCAAATCCTCAATTGTTCCGCCCTTACGGTCTTGAATATGCAACTCAAAACCGTTTGTTGCACCATAACCAGGAATCATCGCAGGTGAAGTTGTAAAGAGTGTTGCCTCATTGATATTTGTCGAATACTCTTTTACTCTATCCATAATATCAAATACGCTATGCTCTTTACCCTTTCTCTCGTCCCAATGTTTTAGACGAAGAGTAAAGTTTCCGTATGATGTTCCTGCACCTGTAGTCATACCAAAACCTGCCATATTGAGGTAAGCACGGCACTCGTCAATTTGGCTGACAACATCACGGTCAATGCGGTCCATAACCTCTTTTGTATGGGCAAGGGAGCTTCCTGGAGGCGTTGTAACATCAATTCTGACTGTTCCAATATCCTCTCGTGGGATGAGTCCTGTCTTGGTGTTATTCATAAAATAGACAAGCAGCACAAGACCTGCTACAACACAGATACCTGCTACAAATTTATGTCTAAGGAAGAATCCTACACCTCCGATATATCGCTTTGTAAGAGCATTAAAGGAGCCCTCTATAGCGTCGCTCAGACGAGTTGCAAAAGAGCGTTTTACCTCATTTCCATCCTCATCTTTTGGCTTTAAGAACATTGCACACAGCGCAGGGCTGAGTGTAAGGGCGTTGATTGCCGATATACCCACAGAAACGGCCATAGTAAGACCAAACTGAGTATAGAATATACCCGAAGTTCCACCCATGAGCGAAACAGGGATAAACACGGCCATAAATACCAGCGTAGATGTAATAATTGCCGATGTTACACCGTGCATGGCATCAACTGCCGCCTTATGAGCAGAACGATAGCCTGCATCAAACTTAGTCTGTACAGCCTCAACCACAATAATTGCATCATCCACAACCACTCCAATTGAAAGCACAAGGGCAAAGAGTGTAAGCAGGTTGATACTAAATCCTAACAGGTAGAGGAACATAAATGTACCGACAAGTGATACAATAGTTGCCACGAGAGGTATGAGTGTTGAGCGCAAATCTCTCAAGAAGACAAACACCACCAAAATAACAAGGATAATAGCCTCAAAGAGTGTCTTTACCACATTTTTAATTGAGGCATAGAGGAAGTCGTTTGAGCTTGAGAGTACAACCATCTCAAGGTCCTTAGGAAAATCCTCTTTTGCCTTCTCAAGGTAGGCGTCAATCTGGTTAATAACCTCTGTTGCATTTGAGCCAGGGGTTTGATATACGCTAAACGATGTTCCTGGCGCACCATTTACCTCTCCGATATATAGGTAAGATTGAGTACCAAGCTCAATATCAGCCACATCCTTAAGCCTTAAAACCTCTCCGTTTGCAAGTGCGCGGATAACGATATTCTCAAACTGTTCAGGAGTCTCCAATCGACCCTTATATCGCATAGAGTATTGGAAGGTCTGATTTGAGTTCTCACCAAGTGAGCCTGTTGCAGCCTCGATGTTCTGCTCAGCAAGCGCAGCGGATATATCGGCAGGTATAAGTTTATACTGCGCCATAACATCCGGCTTAAGCCATATACGCATACTGTAATCAGCACCTCGAACATCCACATCACCCACACCAGGGATACGGGAGATGGCAGGTACAAGGTTGATTTTGATATAGTTTGCAATAAATGTACGGTCATAGGTTCCATTTGGACTATAGACAGCAATCTGCTCCAGAATATTGGTCTGACGCTTTCTTACCGTAACACCCACATCTGTAACCTCCGAAGGAAGCTGACGAGTGGCACGAGAGACACAGTTCTGAACATTAACTGCCGCCATATCAGGATTTGTACCCTGCTTAAAATAGACCGCAATACTCGCACCACCATTGTTTGTAGCACTTGAGGTCATGTAGGTCATATTCTCAACGCCATTGATAGCCTCCTCAAGCGGCACAACAACGGCTTTCTGAACTGTCTCAGCACTTGCACCTGTATAGTTTGCCTGAACACGAATAGTTGGCGGTGCAATATTTGGATAACGCTCAATTGGGAGCGATGCCAAACCTATAAGACCTCCTAAAACGATAACAATGGATATTACCGAAGAGAGTACAGGACGGTCTATAAATGTTTTAATATTCATAACCTACCCTATTTCTTAGCCTCAACAATACTCTTAATCTTCACATTGTCGCCATCGCGCAACAGACCAACACCCTCAACGACAATGGTATCTCCCTTCTCAAGTCCGCTCTCAACAACATACTCCTTACCGTTGCTGATGTTAAAGACGCCGATAATCTTGCTCTCCGCTTTACCATCCTTGACAACATAGACATAAATCTTATCCTGAATCTCGTATGTTGCCGACTGTGGGATTACAATACATCCCTCAGCCTTATGTGGCAAAATAATATTACCTGAACCACCTGACAAAAGCAATCTTCTATAGTTAGGGAATTTTGCACGAACTGTAACAGAGCCTGTATTTGGGTCAATAATACCCGAAATAGCCTCAATTCTACCCTTCTCCTTATAGATTGTTCCATCACTAAGCTGCAACTCTATAGATGGCATAGAGTGAAGTGCCGCCTCCAAAGAACCATGCTCACGAGTAAGCGAAAGCACCTGACTCTCGGTCATTGAGAAATAGACATACATCTCCGAGTTATCTGACACAGAGGTCATCGGGGTAGAGTCTGACGGACTGACAAGAGTGCCAACACGGAAAGGGAGTGTTCCCACAACGCCATCTGCAGGGCTCTTGACAAGGGTATATGAGAGGTTATTGCGTGCATTGACCTCATTTGCCTTTGCCTGAGCAAGAGTAGCCTTATCACTTGCAAGCTGCATGCGCGCCAAGTTCAAATCAAACTCAGAGATAATATCCTGCTTAAAGAGCTGCTCTTTACTTGTTGTTGTAAGCTCTGAGGCATCAACAGCCGCCTGTGCAACATCGACATTTGCTATTGCTGTCTGCAAAGCTGCCTGATATGGCACCTGGTCAATGGTAAACAGTGTCTGTCCTTTGCTTACAATCGAACCCTCCTTAACATGAATATCGGTGATATAACCCTGAACTTTCGGGCGAATATCAATATCCTGCTTACCTCTGATAGTTGCAGAATAGGTTGATGTAAGTTTGCGTGATGTTGGTTGCATAATCATCACATTGTACTCTCTGGTACGCTTTGTACTCTTCTCCTCCTGACAGCCGATAAGTGTAGCCGCAAAGCCGAGAATCAATAGTAGTTTTGGTTGAAAAATTCTCATTGTTATATCTTTTTGTTTATTTTTCCACAAATCGATGCGAAATTAACAAAAAGATATATCTTTTTGTCATTTCAAACCGTGAAATGACAAAATTTTAGGGTGAAATGGACCGAATACAGATGAAAACGCAAAAAAAGCAAACGATATCCAATAACATGTCTATAGCCGTCTCTGCATCAAACTTTGTATAGTCATAAATTTTTATTACTTTTATAAAAAATTTAGGGTGTTTTATGAGAGGTTGTCTATTTTCTATTTTTGCATTGCTCTGTACGCTATCTGCGTTTGGACAGGGTTTGGGTAAAAAGGATAACAATAATCTTACGCCTTATAAATTGGGTCTTGATTTGTTTGGACACTTTGACAATTCAAAGTTTCTACAAGATACAACAATCAACAATAGAAGAGTTGGATATACAATAGTAAAGCAACTTAACGGTAATAGTATTGTGGAGTATTATTATGTTGGTGTCGGGGATATTAGCTCGCTAAAACATAGCACACTACTAAAGATGGGTAGCGGCAGTGATGCAGAGTTGCGATTAACCCATGCGCTGATAGATAACTGTAAAAGGTATAGAGACCTGGAGGGACTTGTCTCTAAGGCGAGCAATAACTCGGTAATTAAGTTTGTCGCAAATAATAGAGGGGAGATACTTGCACTTGTTTGGCACTATAAAAAGAGTAACGATAATGCTCCAGATATGGTAGTGTGTGCGAAGATGGCTGATACCCTTGACTCTTTGAAGATTTTTCCACGATGGGATAGTGTAATTAGCGAAAAACTTTATAATCTAACAGACAGCCTATGGACGGGTTTTTTGCCGATTATGTAAACCAAGCCTATCTCGTTAACCTCTTTTAGTTTTGTGCCTTGAAAAGAAATGATTAACCTTGGAAAAGGAAGAGTACAGTGAACTATGCAAATAACTCTTGTTATTAACTATCTATAAGGAAAGTTGGTACTGAGAAGACAAATTGCATGCTCTGTTTTTGCTAAAATGGGTAAATTTCATAGAAAGATCGTAGTATAATCACCTGTAAATCAGACTATAATACCTATGGGTAAAAATAATACCTATGCAAACTCTTGACAACGGGGATTTGATATATTATCTTTGCAACTGAATCGATTCATTATGTGGTCTTAGAATATTCTTCTATTTAGTGCCATAATCATTAAAAAACTAATTTTTTATAACAGACTATATTTTGTATAGTCATAAATTCTTATTATCTTTATGAAAAAATTTGAGACATTTTTTATTTTGTGTTCTACTGAGAACAATGGAGAAACAGGTCAGGGTATATACACAGGTGATAGTGGAGAGGGCGAAAACGACACTACAGATGTAGAGCAGACTGATCCACTTGCAGAGGCTGATAGCGCATTAGAAGAGGATGAAAATAAAGGAGGAGAATCTTCTTCAGAGTCAACAAACCAAGAAAATAATTCAACAGAAGGAGCTGTCCCTATTGATCCAGTGGAATGTATTGCAGAAGGTAACAGTAATCCAAAAGAAGAGGAGATTGTAGATGA
>JAFWBN010000164.1 GCA_017507075.1 Alistipes sp.
GCTCATTTATCAACTCCTCAAACTTCTCAACCGAAGGCAGTGCAAAACCCTCATCTATGGTCGATGTTATAGGACGAATT
The DNA here is from genome assembly GCA_017507075.1 of Alistipes sp. Lineage (GTDB taxonomy): Bacteria > Bacteroidota > Bacteroidia > Bacteroidales > Rikenellaceae > Alistipes. The sequence goes on from JAFWBN010000164.1 coordinate 81, forward strand.
ACCGCACCGGCAGATACTGCAAATGCCATGTAGTTTGCATATGCAGGCTCTGGAACAATTATCTCGTCGCCAGGGTTAAGACACGACATAAAGGCAAACAATACAGCCTCAGAGCCGCCAGAGGTTATAATTATATCTTCTGGGGAGAGTTTGATTTGATATTGGTCATAATATCCGACAAGTTTCTCTCTTAGAGAGAGAAAACCATCGCTCGGACTGTATTCCAAAATCTTGCGATCAATCTGTTTTAGCGCATCAAGACCCTCTTTAGGGGTCTCAATATCTGGCTGACCGATATTGAGGTGATAAACCTTTGTGCCACGCTTTTTTGCAGCATTAGCAAGTGGTGCAAGTCGCCTGATTGGCGATGCCGGCATAAGCTCGGCTCTAACTGATATTTTTGGCATTAAATCTATTCTATTTATCAAGAGCCTCAAATCTTGAGTTCTTGCTCTTAAATTCAGGTACGATATCTTTCATCAATTTGACCATGTCCATAATATTGACATCATAAGCCAAATCTTTAAGCGCATCTGCAGCCTTTACTGCATCGTTGTAGTTGTACTCACGAACTTTGGCAATACGAATCTTCTCATGGTCGGTTTCGATTGTGTTTTCGCAATTAGAGAGCACCTCTTCGTACAACTTCTCTCCCGGACGCAGACCTGTAAACTTGATTTCAATATCTCTGCCAACTTTAAGTCCGGCGAGTTCAATCATACGCTCAGCAAGTTTTACAATCTTGACACTCTCGCCCATATCAAATACAAAGATTTGATTGCCTTTACTCATTGTTGCGGCCTCCATAACAAGACGACACGCTTCAGGAATAGTCATAAAGAAACGGGTAATCTCAGGATGTGTAACAGTTACAGGACCTCCTGCCATAATCTGCTCACGGAAGCGAGGTATTACAGAACCATTGCTTCCTAATACATTGCCGAAACGAGTGGTAACAAATTTTGTCTTTCCCTCAATTTTGCCATCAGCAACAGCTGTGCCCAAAGATTGTACATATATCTCGGCAAGACGCTTTGTACAACCCATAATATTAGTTGGATTTACAGCCTTGTCTGTGGAGATCATAACCATCATTTCAGCATTATGCTTGATACACATATCGGCAACATTTCGTGAGCCATATACATTTACCAGCACTGCTTCACAAGGATTCTCCTCCATAAGTGGCACATGTTTGTATGCTGCAGCATGGAATACCACCTGTGGTTTGTGTGTTCCAAAGAGAAATTCTAAACGCTTTGGCTGACGCACATCTCCAACAATAGGTACAATATCAAGTTCCTTGTGTTTGTCCTCCAACTCAAGACGGATATTGTGCATAGGGGTCTCTGCATTGTCAAACATTACCAACTTTTTGATGCCAAAAGTGCAAAGTTGACGACATAATTCAGAACCAATACTACCTGCAGCACCTGTTACAAGAATTGTCTTGTTTTTGAAGTTGTCTATAATCTCCTGCATAGAGATTTTTATCTCTTCACGACCAAGCAAATCCTCGATTTTTACCTCTCTAATTGCGCTGTGTGAAATATTGCCATCCACGGCCTCATCAATAGGAGGTGCAACAAGAATTTTAATCTCATGAGAAGTGCAATATGGAATCAGTCGGTCATTCTCCGCTCTTAAAGAGTCGTATGTAGGGAAGAGTACCTGTGTTGCTCCGTGGTGGGTAAATATATCTTCAATCTCTTGGTCATCCTTGTCTTTAAGACTAATAAGATTTAATCCGGCAATCTTGGTATTAGCATTGATTGCATCATATTGAATAAATCCAACAACCTTATAGTGAGGAGAGTTGGCAAGTCTTGTTCTGAGTGCTATAGATTTATCATTTGTACCATATATGAATATGTTACGACGACGAGAACTTGAAACAAAAGTACGCTTGATAGA
>JAFWBN010000165.1 GCA_017507075.1 Alistipes sp.
AGGTTGGTTTTAGATGCAATCTCTTTTTAAGAGAGGTACGCGAATACAAAGGTAATCATTTTTTTTGACCGAGCAAATTTTTCGTATTTTTTTTGAGACTATTTTCAACCGACAAATCAGACTAACTTTCTAAGTCTCACAACCCCTCACTCTCTTAAAAAGAGATTGCATCTAAAACCAACCTATTGGCGCAGTCCACCGCCGAATTATCTAATGACGCGAGATATATCCTGGTGGTGGACTCGCTGTTATGTCCTAAAGCCCGACTTATGGTCGATATTGAGACTTGTTGCAACAACGCAATACTCGCCCAACTATGGCGCGCAACATACAGAGTCAAAGGCGTCTGAATACCAAGCTCAGCACCCACCCTCTTCAGATTTCTGTTTACCGCATGTGCCGCACTGAGATACTCCCGCCGAGGATTATTTCCTTTTATAATCGGCAGCATATAAGTTGTTGATTCTGAGGAGTATCTATCAACAATTTTCTGCATGCACTCCTCCCATCGCACAGTAATAATCTCGCCCGTTTTACGGCGACGATAGACAAGATTACCGTTTCTAAGATTCTTACTCGTCAAGTACGCCATATCAACAAATGCCATCCCTCTGGTGTAAAAACTGAACATAAACAAATCAATAGCCTTTCTAAGCGATTGATTTTCAGTCTTAAACATCAAAATACGCCGTACTACATCCGCAGAAATCGCCCTCTTTGTCGTCTTACTTGTCCCCGTGTAAACTCGCCTAAACGGATTTGACTGAACAACAATCCCCTCATCAGCTGCGCGATTGTATATGGCACGCAGATTACGCAAATAAAAAGATGTAGTATTAGAGACCAATCCCCTGCTACGAAGATGTAATTCATACTCCATAACAGCCTGAAAATCCACCTGTTGCACAGATACATCAAGATTACCCATAAATCCACAAAAACTCCTTGCCGCCAACAGATATGTCTCTGCAGTCCGCTCTCTGCCAACCCGTTGCAAATTCTCTACTAATCGCGCCGTATAGCAGAGGAGAGAAATACTTTTTTTGCTCATAATTATTAAAAATTTTTATAAATAACTATCAAATTCAAAGGAAAAATAGAGAAAAAGTGAAAAATATTTGGTTGTTTGTAAAATTTGCTTTACATTTGTGGTGCAGTTTGAAATACACACCTCGCCAAACGCATTTTCGGCAGTCGTCCGGAGGGCTTTGGAGAGTCATAGGATCGGGATAACGAGAATTAAGAGATACTTTACAAGTATCGCCTTGATTTTTGTTGTATTTTATTTGTATCAACCAGTAAAAAAAACTTTTATGAAAATCAATCGCAAACTTATAGCTGCATTTGCTATGATGTCGGTTGCCTTTGCTGCTTGTACATCCACCACTCCTGATGTGGATTGTGGAGAGAAGCCAGAGATGCCACAGCCTGTAGATGTAGTGTGGTATGAGGGAGGTTCATCTACCTCATCCCTTGCTGTTGTATGGGACGCAGCTCCAGCAATTAACGCTGGTGCAACTTCGTTTACCGTTCAGCTGTTAAAAACTGTTGATGAGACCCCAGATCCTTATGGATCATCTTCTGTAGTGGTTATGGCCTCTACAAACTATGAGGGTTCTCTTAATGTAACTGAGGAGGATGCTAAGAAAGATCCATGTGATCAGGGTGTATTCTCTAACCTTGTAAAGGGTAAGTGCTACTATGTTCGTGTTCGCGCTAACTACCCTAACTCAGTATTCTCTCCATGGGCATTCTGCTCTAAGGATGGCGAGCCTGCTCGTATTAAAATTGGTAAGGGTTATGTTCCTGCTAACGAGGAGGAAGACAAGACAGCTCCTACTGCTAAGATTGCTTACAAGGATGCAACAGGTGCTATCGTAACTTGGTCAACTTTCAACTGGGGTAACCACGCTGCTGACTTTGCAATGGGTTACACTCTTGCTATTAACAAGGGTAATGACTTGGTTGTTAAATGGCATATCCCTGCAAGCTCTGATATTTGGACAGAGTATGCTAAAGAGGGTTGCCGTTTCTATATTTCAGGTCTTGATCCAGAGACTGAATATACTGCAACTGTTACCAATGTAACTGATGGCGTTGCTGCAGACCCAGTGAAGTTCTCAACTGACAAGTCAAAGGTTGTTGAGCTTCCTTCAACTCCAGCTGCTGCAGGTGATATCATCCTCCACGAGGACTTCTCTATGCTCCTTATCACAGGAGACCTCTCTCGTTATGCTGCTGGTTACTCTTATGATAAGCGTAGCGAGTCTGACTCTTCTTGGAAGGCTACAGGCGACAACCCAGTTGCTACTCAGACTGAGTGGGGTTGCTACCTTGTTGATCCATCTACTGAGGTAGGTTGTTTCAATACTATTAAGGGTGTTGTTGCTACATCTCGCCTTAAGACTTGGGGTATGATGGCTGAGGATGACACTAAGGGTGCTATCTGCGCTCGTCCAGGTTACCTTAAGATGGGTGCATCTTCTAAGTGTGCTTGGATCGTTACTCCAGAGCTTGCTTGTCTTGCACAGCCTGCAAAGGTTGAGCTCTCATTTGACGCAGCTCTCTATCAGACTGACCCTCGTACTTGCATCGTTGAGGTTCTTTCAGGTTGCACTCAGGAAGAGGTTAACAACTTTGTTCGTCCTGCAGACCGCTTCACAGCTGCTACCTTCGAGGTTGGCGCAGTTGCTGGTGAGTGGGCTAACTATACCTTCACTATCGACAATGTAATGCCAGGTCAGCGCATCGCTATCGGTGCAGACCGTAATGGTGTTGATGGACAGCATCGTTTCTATATTGACAACATCCAGGTTAAGGTTCTTAGCTATGGTCAGCTTACACTTACAGCTCCAGCAAACCTTGCTCTCACAGCTACCGATACTACTATCGAGGCTTCTTGGGACGCAGTTGCAAACTCTAAGGAGTATGTTGTAGAGTACAAGGCTAAGTCTGCTACTGATTGGACTGCTCTTGCTCCAGTTGCTGAGACTAAGGTTCTCATCGAGGGTCTTACATTTGAGACTGAGTATGAGGTACGCGTTAAGGCTACTGCTGACGATGTTGCTTCTGATTACAGTGAGGTTGCTACTATCAAGACTCTTGCTGAGATTAAGAAGCTTGGCACTCCTGTAGTTTCTGAGACTCTTGGTGGTCTTGGTTTCGCATTCGTTACTATCGCTCCTGTAACTAACGCTACAGGTTACGAGGTTTACTCTGGTGAGACTAAGCTTGAGAGCGTTGTTGCTCTTGAGACTGCTGAGAAGGTTGTTCTCTGCGCAGGTGGTCTTGGTTTTGAGGCAGCTTATGCACTCAAAGTTAAGGCTGTAGCTGAGGGCGTTGAGGCTTCAGATCTCTCTGCTGAGGCTACCGGCACAACCGGTAAGATCTGGCAGAACACAGACAATGTTGGTCCTACTACTCTCTCTATCAGCTGGACAGACCTTATCCCAGGTGGTGGCAATGACAAGCGTGCTTACGCTGTTCAGGTAGCTACAGACGAGGCTATGACTAACCTTGTTTACGATGTTTACTGTCGTGATGGTCAGGCTAACAGTGTAACTTCTTTTGCTTCAACTTCTTGGTATGGCAAGAAGGATAATTCAAACATTACAGCTCCTACAGCTGCTACATTTGGTCAGCTTAAGCCAGAGACTACTTACTACTTCCGCGTGAAGACTGTAGCTCTTGGTGATGTTAAGTCTAACGGTGTTGCAATGAACTTCCCTATGGGTGCTTCTGTATGGTCTCCTGTAGCTTCTTATAAGACTGAGGCTAAACATGTAGCTGCTGCTAATGAGGTTATCTTCCAGGGCTTCGATGATATTACTCTCCAGGTTGATATGATCAACTATGCTGCTGGTACTACTCCTCTTATCGCAGACAAGGCAGCTGTTGAGAATCCTCACAACTTCGTAACAGAGGATCACTGGAGTCTCTATCCTGCAACTACTTCTCACCTCCTCAAGACTTGGGGCTACGCAGCTGCTGGTCCATTTGTTAATGGTAATGACAAGTATGTAGATGAGATTGAGAACTATGTTGGTACAGCTAAGGCTGGTTCACTTGAGGGCTGGCACATGTCTGACTCTGTATCTCCTCACCAGGGTTATGTTAAGATGGGTGCAGGTTCTGAGACATATAACTATATCTCTACTCCTGTTCTTAACAGCTCACTTCTTGCTGCTGCAGGTACTCCTTGCGTTATCAGCTTCAAGGCTTGTGCTGTTGTAACTGACGAGCCAGTTATTGGTGTTGAGATTGGTCATGCAGGTACTTTCACAGAGATTAAGGAGTTCAACCTCCCAATGGCTTGCTCTGAGTACACTGATGGCAAGAATTATGTTTACGATGGTAAGTGGACTACTTACACAGTAGAGGCAACTCTTGCTCCAGGTGATAATGTAATTATCCGTTGTAAGTCTAAGCGTTTCGTAATCGACGACATTGCTATTGTAACCAAATAATTGGTAAACAATAATTTCTGCAGGGAACATCGAAAGGTGTTCCCTGTTTTTTTGTCTATAGGTGTAGTAGTATGCAAATGCTACATAACGGCTTACAAAATTTTGATTTTTAATTTGATATATGTATCTTTGCTTGATAAATAATGTATATGGTATAAATTAACCTAAAAATTTACGATAATGAAATCTATCCTTAAACTTATCGCGGTGGTAATGATTGCCATCATGCCACTCTCTGCTATGGCGCAGATGAAGACCGAGGAGAACTCGGCTGTAAAAACGCATGTAGAGCTTACAGCAGATGTTGTTGTTTGCGGTGGAGGCCTTGCAGGTGTATGTGCAGCTGTGTCTGCAGCTCGCCACGGAGCAAAGGTAATTCTTGTTCAGGACCGCCCTATGCTTGGTGGAAACGCTTCAAGTGAGATGCGTATGGGTATTGTTGGCGCAAAGACCGATGAGACTCAGGAGACCGGTATTCTTGAAGAGATGCAGCTGAGAAATTTCTATTACAACCCATTGCAGCGTTACACTATGTGGGACGATGCAATCTATTCTACAGTGATTGCCGAGCCAAACATTAAACTACTTCTAAACACATCCGTAAACGATGTTGTAATGAACGGAGAGCGCATTGCTGCTGTAAAAGCTTGGAATACAAATGCTTACACTGAATATACAATCAACGGAACTATCTTTGCCGACTGTACAGGTGATGGTATTCTTCGTCTCTCAGGAGCAAAATTCCGCCGTGGAAGAGAGTTCCCTGCCGAGTTCAACGAAAACTATCTTCAGGAGGGCGGCGACAGCAAAACCATGGGTAACTCTATCCTTATTCAGCTGCGCAGAACCGATAAAGAGGTACCATTTAAGGCTCCTGAGTGGGCTTACCACTTTACAGATGCAGATTTCGACTACTCTATTCCAAAATCTACTATCCCTGGCATGAAGTTCAACTACAAGCGTATTTACTACGCCGAGGATAACAACTTCTGGTGGTGCGAGTTTGGTGGAAACTTCGATACTATTGCCGATGCAAACGATATTCAGTTTGAGCTTAAAAAGATTGTCTATGGTATCTGGGAGTACATGAAAAACCATCCAGACGGGCGTGCAAAGGGTTTTGACCTTGATTGGATTGGCTCTATCCCTGGAAAGCGCGAAAGCACTCGTTTTGTAGGTCCGCACATCCTTACACAGCACGACATACTTAGCGGTGGACACTTCCCTGATGTCGTTGCTTATGGTGGTTGGACTCTTGATGACCACCATCCAGATGCTTTCCATCGAAAAGGTGCTATATCTGTTGAATACACTGTTCCTCAAGGCTTTGGTATTCCTTTCGGTGTGTTATATTCTGTAAATGTGCCTAACCTTATGTTTGCAGGTCGTGATATATCTGCAACACACATGGGTCTCTCTGCCACCCGCGTAATGGCAACATGCGCGCTGCTCGGTCAGGCTGCAGGCACAGGTGCTGCAAAGGCTATTGAAAAGGGTGTTGACCCTGCAGAGGTACACAAAACATATATCTCAGAGGTGCAGGCATGGCTTGAGGACGACGATGTTATGCTGCCTTATCGCTGGCGCAAAGTCTCAGACCTTACAGCATCTGCAAAATTGGCAGAAGAGATTGAGGTTATCCGCAACGGCATTGACCGTAATTGGGAGGGTAAAGATAATGGCGTATGGGTAGCTCCAGAGGAGACAACGATTACCTATAGTTGGAAAAAACCTGTAACAATCTCTGGTGCGCGTATGATTTTTGACTCAGAACTCAAAGTCCGCAGTAAGCGTATGCGTAAACTTGAGGCAACAACAGAAAGAGTACAAATCCCTAAAGTCATGGCTAAAGGCTTCCGCATCGAAGCCCTCGTTGGCAAAGAGTGGAAAACTGTATATGCCGACGATGACAACTACCTGCGCCTGCGCAAAGTTAATTTTGAGCCTGTTGAGACAAAACAACTCCGCCTTGTGGTAACAGAGACCTGGGGCGCAGAAAAAGCTCATATCTTCGCATTTGACGCACTGTAAAAGAGTTCCAGTCTAAGAACTGCCCGCTTTTTCGAGAAAAAGCAGGGCGTGCAAAAAGCTTTCGGAGAAACTGCGTTTCTCTTGTGCTGATGCGGATTTAGGATAGCCTAAAGGCTATTACGATAAAAGATAGTCTATCTTTCGGTTTCAAGCAAGCTTGACCTTAGAAGACTATCTTTTCTTGTACCATCTGCGATGGTTTTCCTAAATCCGAGTACAGCGAAACTTCGTTTGTTCTGTTGGCACACCTCTCCGCCTAATCAAAGCACCGACCCAATTTGTCGTCAGAGTGGTGCATCAAGCACCGTCCCATTTGCGCTTAGAAGGGCGTAGATGCCACGCTCGGCAAAAAAATCCCGACAGCACTACGCTTATATCTTGCACCAATTTGTTGTCAAAATAGTGCAAATACAACGCTCGGCAAAAATGCCGACGATGGGCTGTACTAAGCGTACTGCTCATTGTCGGCACTTTTTGTTAGCGGAAGTAGTTGTGCTGTTTTCACAACAAAT
>JAFWBN010000166.1 GCA_017507075.1 Alistipes sp.
AACAACTTTTTTAGAGTAGAGAAGAACTATTAAAACAATACTTATGATTAAGGGACTTATTTTTGATATGGACGGCACACTTATTCAGAATATGCCGTATCATATGAAGGCTTTTGATGTTCAAGCAGAGCGACATGGTTATAAGCTCACGCAGCCGGTGTCAAATAGATTTTATGGCCGTCATAATGACGAGATATTTCTCAATGTCGTAGAGCCATGGGTAGTAGAGAAGTATGGCTTGCAGTTCCTTTCAGAGGAGAAAGAGGCGATATATCGTGAACTATACGCAGGCAATGTGCGCCTGACAGATGGACTTGAGGCTTTGATAGCTGACGCAAAGGCAAACGGTGTAAAGTGTTATATTGGCTCAGCCGGACCAAGGGTAAACTTAGAGCTTATTTGGCAGGGTGCAGAGCTTGATGATAAGATTGACGGTTATATTTGTGGTGATGATGTTGTCAATTTCAAACCCCATCCGGAGATATTCCTCAAGTGTTGTGAGCGTATGGGATTACAACCAGAGGAGTGTATAGTCTTTGAAGATGCTCTGTCGGGTATCAAGGCAGGATTTGATGCAGGATGTAATGTGATAGCCCTCTCAACAACAGCAAAACCTGAGGATTTGGCAGTTGAGGGATTGAAATATATCGTGCCAAATTTTGAAGGTATGACTATAGAGAGCCTGTCTAAACTATTTTAGTTCTTGTTGTACAACTTTAGATAAAAGACGGAGAGTTAAAACAACTCTCCGTCTTTTGTTTCAGGCATCATGCCTAAATGCCTATAAGCCAACTCTGTAACCTCTCTGCCGCGAGGTGTGCGCTTAAGAAATCCCTCTTTGATAAGGAACGGCTCATACACCTCTTCAAGAGTGCCTGCCTCCTCACTTACAGCTGTTGCAATGGTGTTTAATCCAACAGGTCCTCCACCAAACTTGGTAATTATTGTAGAAAGAATCTTGTTGTCCATCTGGTCAAGACCACGAGAGTCTATATTCAATGCCCCAAGAGCCATGCGGGTTATATCCAAATCAATATGTCCTTCGCCTTTAACCATAGCAAAGTCGCGCACACGGCGTAGTAGCGCATTGGCTATACGCGGAGTGCCTCGTGAACGCAGAGCAAGCTCTGTAGCCGCATCGTCGTCAATAGATACACCTAAAATTGATGCAGAACGCTTTACTATGCGATTTAGAACGGCTGCATCATAATACTCAAGATGACAAGTAATGCCAAATCGAGCGCGTAGTGGAGAGGTAAGAAGTCCACTGCGGGTTGTGGCTCCGATAAGTGTAAATGGCGCAAGGTCAATCTGTATTGAACGCGCAGAAGGACCTTTGTCTAATACAATATCTATCTTAAAGTCCTCCATTGCCGAGTAGAGATACTCCTCAACAATAGGGCTGAGACGATGAATTTCGTCTATAAAGAGTACATCGCCCGCAGAGAGATTGGTTAGCAATCCGGCAAGGTCTCCGGGCTTATCCAATACAGGACCTGATGTAACCTTCATCTGCGCCCCCATTTCGTTGGCAATAATGTTGGCAAGCGTCGTCTTTCCAAGCCCTGGAGGTCCGTGCAAAAGCACATGGTCAAGCGAGTCGCCACGC
>JAFWBN010000167.1 GCA_017507075.1 Alistipes sp.
CAATTGTATAATTCAACGCATCATTAAGTGTAACGCCATCTGGTAGCGACATATTGTCCGCCGAAGTGATAAGTGTTGTTGCTGTATAGTACAAAATTGTTACCGACAACCTTATATTTACACTCGGCACAATAAGCCCACAATCAATATAGTGGCTTATCATAGCATAAAGTATCTTTCCTCCCTCTTCCTCGGCCTCTTGTCTTACACGCTCAAAAGTTTGAGGGTAAAACTTACGCATATTGAACGATATACGACGATGCAACTCTTTATTACACATCAGCAGTGCCATAACCTCAAAAAGGTAAGCAATAGAGTCTCTATCCTCTGTAATACTCTCTACCACATGTTTCATGCGTCTGGCCTGCATAAACTTTACAGAGAGATATAAAAGCTCCTCTTTGTCTGTAAACATCTCATAGAGTGTTCGCTTTGAGATGCCCAGACTCTTGGCAATAACGTCCATACGAATAGACTTTATCCCCTGCTCTGCAAACATATTTGCTGCATGCTCTATAATTCGCTCTTTCTGCGTCATAATTCAGGTCTTTAGTAGTTCGGGTGCAAAGTTACAGAAAACTGAGCAAACAAAAAAAGTTTTCACAGTTTTTTTGAGCCTAAAAAATATCCATTTTAACGCCATAACGCCAAAATGGATAACCTTTGCGCCATAAACTCACAAAAAACTACCTACCTTTAATACTTCTAAATGGTAACTTTAGCACCCCGAAGAATGCCTCGCCGAAGATACCGCTTGACATCTTTGACACTCCGGCCCTGCGGTCAACAAAGATAATAGACTCCTCTGCAATATTAAAGCCAAGTTTCCAGGCTGTATATTTCATCTCTATCTGAAATCCATATCCCACCATCTTAACCTTATCCAAATCCACGCGCTCAAGTACCTCTCTGCGGTATCCCACAAAACCTGCTGTAGCATCGCAGACAGGCATACCTGTTACAATTTTGACATACTTTGAGGCAAAGTAGCTCATAAGCAAGCGGCTAAGTGGCCAATTTACCACATTAACACCTCTAACATATCTTGAGCCTACAGCCACATCAGCATCAGTGTTAAGTCTTGCAGCAAGAGCAAGCAAGTCATTTGGATTGTGAGAAAAGTCGCAATCCATTTCAAAAATAAGGTCGTAGCCTGCATCTAAAGCCCACTTAAAACCTGCAATATATGCTGTACCAAGACCGAGTTTACCACTACGACAGATAAGATGTATCCTCTCCGGAGACTCTTTTTGACGCTCCTTGATAATATCGGCAGTACCATCAGGCGAGCCATCATCTACAAAAAGCAGATTAAAATCGCCATCCAACTCAAGAACGGTATCTATCATAGCAGATACATTTTCTTTTTCGTTATATGTCGGAATAATTACAAGTTTTCTCATATCATTTTCCCAAATTTACGCCTTCCCATAAAATAGAGGGCCACAATCATACCTTTATATATATACTTCGATTCTCGCTTTACAGAGCCTCTTATCACTCTACGCTCGGCAGATAATCTCTTATGCCATGCTATAAAATCTCTCCAAGCCTTTACCACAGCCTTTGCTCCCGCCATATTTCCACCTGCAATATAACTCAGCGCAGCTGCAAAATCGAGAATTGGACGAACAACGGCCACAACAGCCCTCTGAAATGGAGGTGCGCAGCGGAAGAGCATTGCCAAATTATTTCTATGGTTGAGCATTATTTTATATGGAGAGTTACTACTCAGAGTGCCACCCCCAAGATGCCACACCACACTTTTAGGCTCTACCATAACCTTCCAGCCTGCAAGTTGCATCCTCCAACATAGGTCTATCTCCTCCATATGGGCAAAAAACTCAGGACACAAGCCGCCTAAAGAGCGATAAGCACTCTTTCTGACACAGAAAGCAGCTCCACTTACCCAAAACACCTCTCTACGGTCATTATACTGACCCTCGTCCCTCTCTAAAGCCTGCAATATTCGCCCGCGGCAGAAGGGATAGCCAAAAAAGTCGATAAACCCGCCTGAAGCCCCCGCATATTCAAAGCTATTAGGGCTATCGACACTAAGAATTTTTGGTGCTACCGCTGCCACAGTAGAGTCCTCTGCAAGCAGATTTACAAGGGGTTGCAACCACCCTTCCGAAGGTTTTATATCAGAGTTCAGAAGAACATAAAAGTCATAATCATCAAGCAGTGCCAATGCTCTATTATATCCCTCTGCAAAGCCGTAGTTTTTATCAAGTTCTATAACTTTCACTTTAGAGTATGACTCTAAGATACTCAACGAGTTATCCGTCGAGCCATTATCTGCAACAACAATATCTGCGTCCGAGGTAGTTTTTATTACCTCAGGCAGAAAGCGTTTCAGATGCTCTGCGCCATTATAATTCAGTATAACTACAGCTGTTTTCAAACTCTTTTATCCCTCTCTTTTATATATTACCTCTCCTGTTACAGGGTCCGGCATATATTTCCAACGACGGTGCGACCACATCCAACGCGGAGGATCTCTACGAATATCATTCTCCAACAAGCGCACATATCGCTCCGTAATTTGGTGTTTCTCTACCTTTTCATATCCATCATGCACCAAAATCACATCACACTCATAACGCCCAAGACCAATTCTGCGCATGCTCAAATAGACCACAGGCAGTGAGAATTTGAGTGATAACTGCTCTCCGCCCTCAAAAAATAGTGTTGGACGGTTGAGGAAGTTGTACCAATGTATATCTCCCTTTGGAGGTGCATTTTGGTCTGATGCCATACCGAGCATCATCGGTTTTCCATTTACTCCTGTATCTTTATGCTCTATAAAAAATCGCAGATACTTCTGGCTCGGTATCGGGATTACATCCTCAAAAGTACGCAGATGCAAATAGAGTTCATCCCACGCCTTACTTGACAGCGGATGGTATGCACCAATTTCACAATATCCAGGCAAATCAAGCCCTACAAACTGAGCATACTCCCAAAAGCCACAATGAGAAGCCAAAATCACAAGGTGTCTATCTTTTACCGTCTGTCTTACATCATCAGGGATATTAAACTTTACGGCAGAACGACGCTCCTCTTCAGTTATGCCTGCCATATTCATTGTACAGACAACAACCTCTGCAAGGTTTTTGTAAAACTCGTTACAAATACTCTTTATCTCCTTATCATCCTTCTCAGGGAACGACTCAGAGAGTTGCTTAATAATCAGTTTGCGACGATAGTGTATAACATATCGCAAAACAAAATAGATAAACCGAGCAACGCAATGATATTGGTACCAATGTGGCATAATGGCCACAGAACGACACAAAATCCAAAGCGACCTTGCTCCAAAACTCATTTTAGGCTTAGGGTTATTCATTTATATTATTCGGGTTAGTTTGTCAATATCCTTTGCCACAGTATATCACCTCTCCCGTATCGGGGTCAGGCTTATATTTCCATCTGCGATGCGACCACATCCAACGAGAAGGCTCTCTTCTAATATCCTTTTCAAGTTCAGATACATATCGCTCCATAATCTCATGTTTCTCAACGCTCTGTTCTCCATCATAGAGCATTTTTACCTCGCCTCTATAACGGCCAGCCTTTATCCTGCTCATACTCAAATAGAGTACAGGCATTTTGAACTTTAATGCCATCTGTTCACCACCCTCAAAAAACAGCGTCTTATGGTTGAGGAAATTATACCAATGCACCTCTCCCTTTGGTGGCGAATTTTGGTCTGCTATAAGGCCAAGCAACAATCGACGATTATCAATACCGCTATCCTTATGTCGCAAAAAGTAACGGATAAGTTCACTGCTTGGCACAGGTTTACAATCAGCATTTTCGCGCAGGTGGTAGTAGAGTTCATCCCACACCTTACTCTTCAGTGGATGATATGCACATACGGTCATGTGGCCAGGGAAGCACAAACCTGCAAATTGGGCATACTCCCAAAAGTTGTGGTGAGAGGAGAAATAGACAAAGTTTTTGCCTTCTAAAGTCTCTCTAACACTATCAGGCACCTCCACTTTAAGCACCTCACGGCGCATCCTACGATTCATACTTGCTAAGGTCATCGTTCCGACAACTGTCTCGGCAAGGGTATGATAATAGTCGTTACAAATACTCCTAATCTCTGTTTTACTCCTCTCCGGAAAGGAGTCTGTAAGCTGTTTTAATATCAAAGAGCGGCGATAACGAAGAATATATCGCATTATAAAATATATCACACTCCCGATGCAATGGTACTGTATAACTCTTGGCATAAGGGCAACGCCACGGCACGCAATCCAAAGGCAACGGGCTGTAAAACTCATTTTTCTACTCATCCTCAGTCTCTTCTTCTCCTACCTCACTATTTCTGCTCTTCAAACCCTTTCCTGCAAGCACAATTACAAACTCCCCCTTTGGTGGATGGGCCTTAAAATATGCAATCGCCTCTGCAAGAGTTCCACGAACAGTTTGTTCAAATTTTTTTGTTATCTCTCTAACTACTGCAACTCTTCTATCTGCACCAAAAACCTCTGCAAGCTGTTCAAGACACTTTACTACACGAAACGGAGATTCATAGAAAATTATTGTCCTTGTCTCTTCACTTAACTCGGCAAGGCGTTTCTGTCGTCCCTTTTTCTGAGGCAGAAAACCCTCAAAACAGAATCTGTCGCACGGAAAACCACTCTGAACAAGCGCAGGAATACATGCCGTTGCTCCAGGCAGTGTCTCAACCTCAATTCCCGCCTCTATACAGGTACGAACAAGCAGAAATCCGGGGTCCGAAATACCCGGAGTGCCCGCATCAGAGATTAGTGCCACATTTCTACCCGCCTCAATAGCCTCAGCTACAGCCGATACGGTTGCATGCTCGTTAAATTTATGGTGCGAGCGCAACGGTTTGTCAATATTCAGATGCTTGAGCAAAACCGACGAGGTGCGAGTATCCTCTGCAAGGATAAAATCCACCTGACTAAGGACTCTTACAGCCCTCATTGTTATATCCTCAAGATTACCTATCGGAGTGGGTACAATATATAGTTTTGCCATACTATTTGAACTTACGCTGCAATAAATCGACTATCAACTTCGCACCCTCAGAGGATGGACGCCATGAGAAGTTCTCGGCAATGTAGATTATGCAGTCATCAAAATTATCTGTCGTATCAAGCGTATCTATAGCCTCCTCATACATATCCACATCCCCTCCAAAAAGGTCGCGAATAAGCATAAATCTGTCGGCTATGCTTATAGCCTTTCTCAAAGTCTCTACAGGAGCAGTCTCGGCAACACTGCGCTGCTTGAGTATTGTATCGCCAATCGTTGGCTGACTCTCAATAGTCTCACCAAGCACCTGCTCTCTCTTCTCCTCTATCTTCTCCTCCGGAGCAACAACGCTCTGAGGTACCTCAACCTTTGCGGTCTCATTTTTGACCTCCTCTTGTGGCGCAACCTCTCCATAAAGAGCCATTATCTTACGACGAGACTGCACAGGACGACTCCACTGCTCGTCATTTCCAAACAGAGATTGCTCAAATACCGTATTTTTAGGCTGATCAACCTTCTGCTCTGGCTCAGACTCTGAAGTTTGCACCTGCTCTGACTCTTGCTCCACTTTAGGCTCCACTTCAGGTTCTGGGGTTGGTTCTTTTTCCGCTTCAGGCTCTGGTGCAGTTTCGACAACAGACTGCGGAGCTGGCTCTGCTTCCACATTTGGAGTCAATTCTACATCTGAGGCTGCATCTGTCTCCTCAACGCTTTGAGACTCTATATCATCATTGCTCTCTTCTACCTCTTCTGTCTCTTCATCCTCCTCAGTCTCATCTTCGTCAGGAATTATAAACTCAACCTCTACCTCCGGCTCTGCTGACTCCTCATTATCCGTAGCAATCAGTGCCGCAGCTACAGCAGCCTCCATAGCACTTTTCTTGGAACAAGACTGCTCAGCATCGCCAAAACGCAAAAGCTCGTAAGCATGACGAATCTTATCCAACGCACTCTCCTTGTCAATAATAAACGCCTCTTTTTCGAAACTCTCAATAAGTTTCACAGCCTGCAAAAGACTATCTTTTATCTCTTTGAACTCCATCATTTTTAATTGAAATTTTCCAATCTGCGAATTTAACTATTTTTTTGCATAGTTTTTAATTTTTTGCAAGAAAAAATACCTTTTCCAACCTAAAACTACCCAAAAACAGCCTAAGTACCGCCGCTTTTTTCAAAAAGCGGCACCAAAAACTTTCGGAGAAACTGCGTTTCTCTTGTGCTGATGCGGATTTAGGGCTGAAAGCCCGTTGCTATTAAATGTCATTTGTTATTATTCTCCGCGCGCTGACCTTAGTGTCTCTAAGGACTCTAGGGACTCTAAGGTCCTTAAGGACGCGCGCCCAAATTTGCACTTAACCTCCGTCTAATTAGAGTACCCAATTTGTTGTCAGAGTGGTGCATTTACCACGCTCGCCCTGAGAAACAACGAAGGGCTGTACTAATTGTACTGCCCTTTGTTGGGATGAAGGGTAGCGGCAGGAAATGTGCCGCTATCACAACAAATTAAAGCACCCATTTGTGCTTAGAAGGGCGTAGATGCAACGCTCGGCAAAAATGCCTGCGAAGGGACATACTCCAGCGTATTTCCCTTTGCAGGCACTTTTTGTTAGCGGAAGCAGGTATGCACTTATAAGTGCAAATGCGCCGCTATCACAACAAATTTACTCCTCAGGCGCAAACATAGGATCCCACGCCGGCAACATTATCGGTTTTTGTTCGAGCATCTTAAGCACATCTTCAGGGACATACTTGCGCTCGGCTACGAGGCGGAACATATACTCATTAAACCACTCGTCTGTCATAATAAGGTTGCCCTTATAGCCGCTATTTGCACCCCAGCTATTTTCCACCATCCATTTTGTAGTCTTACCGTTGCTGTCAATATCTACAGCGATAAGGGTCATAGCGTGCGAAGAGCCGCTGGCAAAGGTTTGAACTCTCTGTTTTTTATCCATTGGGAAGGAGGTATCAAAGAGCGACTCGTAATCGAGATTTGCCACATCCAAGGTACCCTTTTTACGGTCAAAGAACTTACCCACATCGCAAGAGAAGTACATTGCAGTATTATCTTTTATAGATGCTATAGCTATCTCTTTTATTCGTTCAATAGGCAGGTTGATATAGAGCCAATTCTCACCATCATAGACATGACGATCATAGTCAATTTCATAGACCTTGCCATACTCTCTGCAAGGGTCGTTCATAATCATAACATAGTTATTCTCCAAATCCTCGCCAATAAACTCACTATAGAAACTTTGTGGGGTATATGTAGCTGTTGACACCTTCTCGCCCTTGCTGTTATAACGAGTCCACTCAAAAGAGGTTGGAGGCACTCCGAGGCACTTTACAAGAATTGCATAAATCTCTGTAAGCATCTGAGTCTTAAGGGCTTGATGCTCTGTAGGCTTTGCGCTACGAAGAGTAAGGGCAAATTCACGCAGTTTAAGTGAGAGAATAGTTCTCATATTGCGGGTATTGTTGCTCTGATATGTCTCAGGCATAACGCTCTTAGGTACTACACCATACTTTGTAATAAGGTTTGAGACACCTGTAAACTGTCCTCCATCTCCGATAGGATTTTTGAGTAGCCACTCCACTTTTCTATCATCGATAGCAGATTTGCGAGTATCTATAATACCCTGCAAGAAGAGGTTTGATTTCTCCAGCAGGTCATAGAAAGAGAGGTAGTTTTGAGAAAACTCGAATTTTCCCAAATCGTGTTTCGCTATCATCTTGGCTCTCAAAACATTAAGACCTGTAAACAACCAACATCTGCCAGAAGATTTTTGGTCTGTAATACCCTTTGTCTTTACTTTATGAGAGAAGTGGGTATCACACATAGCAAGGTTATCGCCATTTACGGCAAGAGTTGCGATGGATGTTGTTGCAAGGGCATTTTTCACTGCTCTCTCTGCCGGAGTGTTTTTATATCCTGCACGAATTGTCTCCATCATCGCAGCATCAATTCCACCGGTGTTTTGCGCCTGAACTGCAAAGGTTGCAAGCACACATACGAAAGTTAAAATTTTTTTCATATTACAATTCATCATTTGAGTTTTTATTTGTTATAGCTGTTTTTACTGCCTCTATATTTTGTTTTGTAGTAATCAGTTCGGGATGATTTGCTGGATGAATCTTCTCAAAAATCTTCAAAGCCCTCTCTAAATATCCCAACGAAGAGTAGAAATCTGACTGATTGGCGTATGCAAAACCTATCATAAAGTATGTGCTTGCTAAATCAGACTGCTCACTATCTCTGTTTTGCTCAAAGATATACATCGCTTTGGTCAAGTATCCCAAAGACTTCTCATACTCCTTCTTCTTAATAAGACAAAATCCAGCTTTATAACATGAACGAGCCGTTTTTATACTCTTCTTTCCCAAAAGTTTATCTCTTACGCTCATTGCCTTGAGATGATACTCCAAAGCCTTATCATAATCTGCCATATCCTCATAAGCACCTGCGATTAGTGCGTAAGTATCGGCAGTGTCGGCATGCTCTCTACCCAGCACCTTCTCCCTTATACTCAGGCTACGGAACAGATAATCTAACGCCTTTGAATACTGATATTGACGAGCGTATGCATCGCCTATATCGTTATATGCTGCGGCACACTTCTCATGTTCCGCACCATATTCTGTTTCAAAAACCTTAAGCACTTTAAGAAGAAAAAAGATAGCTTTGTCCGGATTGTTGAGACGGATGTATATATTACCTATATTGTAGTAAGATTCGGCTGTTTGTTTATCAGTCAAGCCCAACTCTGATTCATATATCAATACCGCCTTAGTATGGTTATCCAAAGACTCGTCGTACTTCTGCATGCTCGAATACATACAGCCGGCGTTATAGTATGCTGCTGCCGTTGAGAGGTGTTTCTCGCCAAGAGCCACCTTATATACAGATGCAGCTTTTACAAAATTCTCTACAGCAGAAGAGTAGTTATTCATCGAGGAGTATATACTACCAATATCATTGTAAGCCGAAGCCACCTGAACAGCATTTTCGCCAAGCGTTAGCTTTGCTGTATTTAGCGCAATGCTATACAACTCTATCGCTTTAGATTTATCTCCCCGTTTAAGAGCCTCTACCGCAGCATTGTTATACTCATCAATACCCTGCTGCGCATACACTGTAAAGGTTATAAGAGTGCTGACTATAGCAAGTATTTTTCTCATGATTTACTTTAACGAACTATCCAAAAGGGGTTTTAGAATCTTTACCCAACGCTTATAGCCTTCGCTATTAAGATGGATATTATCTTTAAGGAATAGAGAGGTATCAATCTGACCATCTGCAGTCAGTAGAGGGGTGCAGGTATCAACATAGATAACCTGGTCGCTAATCTCTGCATACTCACGCATAAGGGCGTTATAGTTTGCCTGACGATCTCGAATAGCCTCACGACGCTGACAGTGTTTTACTGCAAGGAAGTAGATTGGCACACCCGGATAATCCGCCTCAATACGCTTAAAGAGCAGTCGTACAAGGTCAAACAACTCTCCAACAGAGATATTAACCTCCGGCTTTGTGCGTAGGTCGTTATCGCAATAGAATACAAATGCTTTTGGTTTGTAGTGCACCATAACGGTATTGTAGTTGTAGTGCAAGTCGCGCAGTGTAGCTCCTCCATAGCCGCGATTAACAACAGTCAGCGGAGCAAAATCCTCTTTCAAACTCTTCCAAAGGCGGATTGAAGAGCTTCCAAAAAAGAGAACATCACACTGTGCAGATTCAACCTCAGCCCTCTCTTTAAGTGCCTTTATATCATTATCTTCATAGCGCAAAATCCACTCCTTATCGCACGATTTTTTAACCTCTATTACATCAGAAATATCATACTTATCATCTGCAACCTGTTCTGTAGATTTTAAGATGCAAGATGCAAGAAATATCGTAACAAAAATTATCAATTTTATTTTCACCTCTCTTTATTTTTTTAGTTTCTTGTTACAAAGATAGTTTTTTTCTTGTAGAAGTACAAAAATATCTCTACATTTGTAATGCAATAATTGCGACCATGACGACTTCTATACTTATACCGGCATCAATATTCGACTCTTACGGAGGATGGAGTGCCGACAGTCAGTTTTTTGACATTGTTGGCTCAACTTTTTTGCTTGCACACGGAATTGGAACACCTGTAGAGGATGCGACCACCTCTTTCAATGTGCCAACTGAAGGGGATTACAACATCTTCGTACGCACACGCAACTGGACTGCCTATTGGAGCCAGAAAGCCACTCCTGGTATTTTTGAGATTATTGTTGATGGCTGTAATCTCGGTATTTTTGGCAACCAACACTCCGAGTGGCATTGGCAGCGTGGCGCAAAATTACATCTTACAGCAGGTATGCATAGTCTTGCTGTTCATGATCTTACCGGCTTTGATGGCAGATTTGACGCCATATTATTTACAATGTCAAATGTAGCTCCAAAAGAGGGTCTTGCAGAGTATAAAACACTAAGGAAGAGACTCACTCTGCTACCATCTACCCCTAAAAGGTCGGGGAGTTTTGACTTTGTTGTTGTCGGTGGTGGTGTGGCTGGCATCTGTGCTGCTATAGCCGCAGCGCGTACAGGCTCCCGCGTAGCACTTATTCAAGACCGTTATACGCTTGGCGGGAATAACTCCTCTGAGATTCGTGTAGGCTTAGGTGGCAGGCTAAACATAGGATTATACCCCTCTCTGGGCTATCTGCTCAACGAGTTTGCCCCATCTACAAAGGGTAACGCTCGCCCTGCTGAGGTTTATGAGGATGATAAAAAACTCGCCGCAGTGCTTGCTGAAAAGAGAATTACACTCTTTTTAGGCTATAGAGTTACTGCCGTAAGTAAAAAGGGTAACAAAATCTGTTCTGTAGTAGCCACAAAGACCACAAAACTCAACCAGATTCGTATCCATGGAAGGCTGTTTGCCGACTGCACGGGCGATGCTGTACTTGGTGTTCTTGCGGGTGCAAAGTGGCACATGGGGCGCGAAGCTAAAAGTGAGTACGGCGAAATCTCTGCTCCCGATACAGCTGATGGTATGACAATGGGTGCTTCATTACAGTGGTACTGCCTTGAGGATAGTGTTGCAAGGAGTTTCCCAGATATTGATTGGGGTCTTAATATAGACGAAAAGAGTGTACAAGTTGTTCGTCGTGGTCAATGGTATTGGGAGGTTGGCATGAGAGACGACCAGATTGCCGACGCCGAGCGCATACGCGACTACGGCATGTATGTAGCCTACTCAAATTGGGCTTATCTCAAAAACAGATACTCCAAAAAGGAGGATTATGCAAATAGTTACTTAGGTTGGGTAAGTTATGTTGCAGGTAAGCGTGAGTCAAGGAGAATTTTGGGAGAATTTGTTCTCAAAGAGCAGGATTTGAAACAGAATATAATATATCCTGATGGCTCAGTATCAACCTCTTGGTATATAGACCAGCACTATCCAGACCCAGAGAATAGCAAACTATTCCCTGGACAGGAGTATCTATCTTGCGGACATCTTGACCCTTTAGGATTCTACCCTATTCCGTATCGGTGTTTCTACTCAAAGGATATAGAGAATATGTTTATGGCTGGCAGAAATATCTCTGTTTCCCATATTGCACTTGGTACTGTCCGTGTAATGCGTACTACGGCTATGATGGGCGAGGTGGTTGGCATGGCTGCCACAATAGCTCGTCGTCGCAAAGCTCTACCGCGCGATATATACACCACCTATCTTGAGGAGTTAAAAAACATGATGCGCAAAGGTGTAGGCCGAACAGACCTCCCTTACACTCAGATTTATACACTTATAGACACCACTGCGGCTCGCAGCGAGGATTGCTAATACGAATTAACAAAATACAATAAAAACAAAAATCATGAAATTAAACACTTCAAATTCAGTAATGGTACTTGCTACCACCTTCGCAGACAAAGGCGATTGGACTATTGAGCAACAGTTTGTACTCCAAATGGGCTCTTCTTACCTTTTGGCTCACGGCATAGGCACTCCGCTTGCAAAGGATGCCACAACAACCGTAAGCGTGCCTAAGGATGGATGCTACAACATCCTTGTTCGTACAAAGAACTGGACAAAACATTGGTCTGATGGCCCTACACCGGGTATTTTCTCTGTTCTTATTGACGGAAAAGACAATGGAACAACTTACGGTACAGACTCTGTAAATTGGTATTGGCAGCATGGCGGCAAGGTGGAACTTACAGCAGGAGAGCATACACTTGCATTGCACGACCTTACAGGTTTTGACGGCAGATGCGATGCTGTAATTCTTACTACCGAGGACTACACCCCAACAGAGAGTCTTGAGGAGTATTTTGCACTCCGCGAAACGCTGCTTGGAAAGCCTGTGGTAGAGGACAAAGGCGAGTATGATTTTGTTGTCGTAGGCGGCGGAATATCAGGCATTTGCGCAGCTTTAGCAGCATCACGCCTCGGACTTAAAGTTGCGCTTATTCAGGACCGTTATGTACTTGGCGGAAACAACTCCTCTGAGGTGCGCGTAGGTCTTGGTGGACAGATTAACATCGACCCATACCCATCTTTGGGATACCTTCTCAACGAGATTGGCCCTGACCGTATCGGTAATGCCCGTGGCGCACACCACTATCAGGACGACAAGAAGATGAAGGTTGTACTTGCAGAGAAGAACATCTCACTCTTTATGGGTTACACCGTTATCGAGGTGGCAAAGGATGGCAACAAAATCGTCTCTGTAGTGGCTCAGGAGGCAACAAAACAGAACAGAATAAAGATTAGCGGTAAATACTTCTCAGACTGTACAGGCGATGCACACCTCGGATATATGGCAGGCGCAGAGTGTCGTATGGGTCGTGAGGCTCGCTCTGAGTTTGACGAGCGTCTTGCGCCAGAGACAGCTGACGATATGACAATGGGTGTATCTATAGAGTGGTACTGCGAGGATTGGAATACCCCTTGCGACTTCCCAGATTCACTGGATTGGGGCTTGCGCCTTGACGAATATACTGTCGAGCCTGTACACCGTGCAAATTGGTATTGGGAGGTAGGTATGATGGACGACCAGGTGGCAGATGCCGAGAAGATTCGCGACTATGGTATGTATGTGGCATACTCAACCTTCTCATACTGCAAAAACCGCTACTCAAAGAAGGAGGATTGGCAGTGTACCCACCTCACATGGGTATCTCATGTATCGGGCAAGCGTGAGTCTCGCCGTATTATGGGCGATTATATATTGCGTGAGCAAGACCTTACACGCCCTATTCGCCATGAGGATGAGACTTGTACCACAACATGGAGAATCGACCAACACTACCCTATGGAGAAGAACAGCAAAGACTATCCAAATCAGGAGTGGCTCTCTTATGGCGTGCTGACACCTATCGACTTCTACGCTCTGCCTTATCGCTGCTTCTACTCAAAGGATATTGCCAATATGTTTATGGCAGGTAGAAATATCTCTGTAACCCATATTGCCCTTGGCTCTACTCGCGTGATGCGTACTTGCGGACTTATCGGCGAGGTTGTCGGCATGGCTGCCGCTGTATGCTCTCGCAACAACGCTATGCCGCGCGATGTATATACAACCTACTTTGAGCAGCTGCAGGAGCTTATGCGCAAGGGTACAGGTAGAACAGATGTCCCTTACACACAGTTCTACCACCAGGTTGACAGAACAGGACACCAGGCTGAGGATAGGTAATAGATAACGGTAACTTCTATGAAACGACTTTTTACATGGCTTATGCTGCTACTTACCCTTGCGGGTAGTGTAGCAGCAAAGCCCAAATATGATATATACCACGATTTTAAGGGTAAAGTTCTGCTTATTGAAAACATAATAGACAATTGCACAGAGAGAACATGGTATGATGAGCAAGGATATAAACTCTACACTGAAATAGTCCAGCGAGGGCATAAAGAGAGTTATGTTGCTGCGGCTTGCCACGACCAAAACGGTGTTCAGGCTATACTTAAAACCACAACCCGATATGTTAATGGCGACAAACAGATAGTACACGACACTCTTTGTTACACACCAGAACAGAGGCAAGACTATCAGCGTGAATACACCCACTCTGGCTCGTTATCCTTTGAAAATATCGACTCTAATGGTAACTGGTTGCGTCTAAATGTTGATGGCAATAAGTTTATGACCCGCAGAATCTGGTACTATGGGGCAAATGAGGTTAATGCAGCAACACCTATTGCTCTAAAAGAGAAGTTACTAAACTCTATAACCCCAAAAGAGGAGGCAAAAGAGGTCTCTGAAGCTCAAACAGCCACAGCTCTTATTCCAACGATTATAATTGCCATAATTGCCAACATCTTTGTCGGCTTAATAATTATTTTTGCAATCTTTTTCTTCCTTAAGTATGACTCCTTAAAGGAGTTTTTCAACAAACGCGCAGGAGCAAAAATATTAGGGAGGCGCAAGATTAGAAAAGATGAGTATATCGCGGCTCTTGGCGGTGCAATCTTAGGACTATTGCAGTGGGTAGAGGCTCTGGCAGGGGAGGATTTCATCTCAACTTTGACCGTTTTAGCCCTTATCGCCATTGTTATATATCTGTTCAGACTAAGAAAACAGTTGCTTGCCATTGCACCTGCACAAGCTGTTCGTTGGATGCTTATCTACAAACTTTGTACACAAATGTTTGCCGCAATGGCAGGCGCGCTACTATCCATCGTAGCGATAGGCTTTATTGTAGCCTCTATGTTTGCTAAGGGTTTAGATAATGTTTGGAAACAGGAGTTCTCTTTCAAGAACCCCAGCTCTGACGGTTCAACGGCAATTCGAAGATGTGGCTCGTGCCATTTTTGGGACTCTGGCCACTGTAATTTCCACGATATAGACACCCCTGCCAATGGCGGTTGCGGGGCATGATAGGCAAGTTGTAAATAATGCAATTATTTTGTACCTTTGTCAACTAAAAAGCAAAATTTAACCTAAAACCTAAATATTTATGACCTTTATTGATTGGCTAATCGTAGCCCTATTTTTGGGGACATTGATGGCAATTGGATATGCCTTCTCCCGCAAAAACAAAGATGTTGAAGACTATTTTGTCGCCGGACGCTCAATGCCCGGATGGATTGTAGCTATCGCAGCGACGGGAACAACAATCTCCGCAGGTACTTTTGTCGGCTCTCCTGAGCTTGGTTTCAACACCGATTTAACCTATGTTCTAAACCTACTTGGCTCTATTGTAGGTGGTATGCTTGTAGCTGCTCTTATAATGCCAAAACTCTATAAAGCCAACACTATTACCATCTATGGATATATCGGAGACCGCTTTGGCGAGAAATCTAAGCGAGTAAATAGTGCTATGTTCCTCCTCGGACAGCTCTTTACCTCAGGTTCACGCCTCTTTATTGCTGCCATTGCAATATCTGTAATTGTGTTTGGAGGTATCAAGTTTGACTTTATAGTCTATTCAATCATCCTACTCGGCTTGGTATCTACAATATATACTATGATGGGCGGTATTAAGGGTCTTTTATATATTGACACCTTCCAGACAATGTTACTTATAGGTACAGGTGTAATTGCGCTTATTTTAATATATTGCTCTATTGACATGCCGTTCTCGGAGTTATGGGCAACTCTTACTGATGGCGGTCTGACAAAGGTTCCTGGTGCTAATGCAGGTGCGGTAGCAGCAGATGGCACAATTGTAGGCTGGCAGGAGGGTAGCAAACTTAAGATGTTTGACTTCTCGCTCAATTGGTCATCACCATATACTGTGCTTGGTGGTATGATTGGTGTTGCCTTTTTCAAGGTATGCCAATATACGACAGACCATGAGTTTGTACAGCGTCAGCTTGCTTGTAACAATGTCAAACAGGCTTCACTTTCGCTTATCTGGTCGCAATTGCTCTCTTTACCTGTGGTACTTGTGTTCCTACTTGTCGGCTCACTGCTCTTTGTCAAGTATAAAACAGAGTTCCTTGCATCAGGAGAGGTTTCTCAGTTCTTTGCCGATGCACGCGACATATTTCCTCAGTATATTAAAAACCACATACCTACAGGTGTGCGTGGATTGATGATTACAGGTCTGCTTGCCGCAGCACTATCATCATTTAACTCGGCTATCAACGCCATGGCATCAAGCTTTGTTACAGACCTATATTTGCCTATCCGTGCAGATAAAGGCAAGGCTGTTAAAGGCGATGCAGAGCAGCTCTCATCTTCTCGCAAGATGGTATTCCTTATGGGTATGTTGCTGACAGGTTTCGCTATTATTACTGCCGTAATGCAGGAGGCAAGTGGGCTCAATCTTGTAGATTTCGCTACAGGCGTTATGTGCTTTGCTTATGCAGGTATGATTGGTGTATTCCTTACTGCAATATTTACTAAGCGTGGAAATACAGCAAGTGTTATTGCTGCAATCGTTGTAGGTGCTGCTATTATCATCCCGCTGATGTTCCAGAAACAGATCTTCGGCGGTCAGTATATCGCATGGACTTGGTGGGCTCCTATTGGTGGTATAATCTCCACCCTTGTTTGTATGGCAGGCAAGCCTAAAAAGAGCTAAATAAAAGAACTAAATAAGTTTCTTCAAGGAGATAGTAAAAAATCTCTCGCTTTGAGAGATTTTTTACTATCTTTGCTGTCTAATTATACAAAAAACGCACATGAAACGACTATTAACCCTGATTTGCATCGCCTCTGCAGCAATTGCTTGCAATAGCGACGATATTCTTGAGACCCGTTATCTTGCCTCAGATAGGCACACTGCCCTACTATATTCGTATAACTCTGAGGCTGACAGCCTTTTTGTTTCAGACACCCTTACCAGAGGTGCTGAACTTACGGCTATAGTAAATCGCACAAAGAAGATTGAAGGTCTGCAATATATGGCTGTCAAGTATGGCAAAGAGCGTCGATATATACCAACCGCAAACCTTGTATCTAACTATCGTGATGTTGTTAAGGAGAGTAAGATATATGTTCGCACACCAGCCTCAATAATCACAGACTGCAATACCTCCAAAATTGGCGGCCTTGCAAAGAAGGCTGAGGCTTTAGAGGTTATAGGCTATGACACAATAGACATCAGAGGTGCTGTATATAAGTACAAAGTGCGTCAGGGGTCAGTCGAGGGTTATATTTTTGGCAAATATACCCTTTTTGACAAAGAGGAGGCAAAGCAGAACTACAAGGCAGAGGTTTATGATGCTGTGCATAAGGCTGTAAAGAACCCTTTTGGTGGTGGCGAGGCTATAGGATGCGACTTTTACCCCTCTGAGAGAGTTGTATTTGCGAATAACAAGATGCCGGAGGCTTGCTACTCGTTATACCTAAATATCTCCCCAAAGGTTATCGGCAATATTGAGAGTTACATAGCCCTTGCCAAGCAGAGTAAAATAAACACCTTTGTTATCGATATCAAAGATAACGAGTGTCCGGGTTACAAGGCAGAAGCAATGAAAATATACTCGCCAACAAACTATGCCCGCGCAGGTGCAAACAAGGAGGCGATGTATGCTAAGGCTGTAAAGCGACTTCACGAGGAGGGTTTCTATGTTGTGGGTAGAATTACCTGTTTTAAGGACTCTTATTTTGTTAAGGACCACCCAGAGGTTGCCATAACCGAGAAGGCTACAGGCAAGCCTTTCAAGCACAACAAAGCATATTGGCCAAGTGCTTATGACCGCAAAGTTTGGCAGTTTAATGTAGAGTTGGCTAAGGAGGCGGTGCGCAAGTTCGGCTTTAACGAGATAAATTTTGACTATGTCCGCTTCCCGGACCGTATGACTAAGGTTGAACAGCTTATAGACTACCACAATCGCTATAACGAGAGTAAAGTTCAAGCTATTCAGCGTTTTGTACAGTACGCTTGCGACGAGATTCATGCTGTAGGAGCTTATGTATCGATTGATGTATTTGGCGAGGCTGCAAATCCGGGATACACAACAGCCTACGGACAATATTGGCCGGCAATATCAAATATCGCCGACGCAATCTGCGGTATGCCATATCCGGACCACTTCTCAAATGGTTACTACGGCATCAAAAAGCCGTGGAATCACCCTTACGAGATTCTTAAGGCTTGGGGAGAGAGAGTTCAAGCACGCCAGCAGGTTACTCCGACACCTGCAGTTGTCCGCACATGGGTACAAGCATACAATGTTATGCGCCATGTCGATAGAAATGGTATTGCTTACAATGCCGAAAATGTAGAGAAGGAGATTAGAGGTCTCTATGACGCAGGACTTACGGGAGGTTATACAACATGGCTCTCTTCCTCAAATATTGAGAAGTATAAAGAGCAACTTGGAGCATTTCAGATTGATTATCTGAAGGAGTGGAAAGAGAAAAATCAACTCTAAGTGTTGATTTATACATTGTATAATTTTGCAATTCACGATTTTTTATCGTACCTTTGCGCCCTAAAGCGTACAGTCATAGACTATGAAGAGGTATATTATTGATTCTCAAACACTACAGACCGGAGACTTTGATTTTACAATCAATGTCGGCATGGAGTTGTTTGAGGCTATGGAGACAGATGATATACAGGATGCAGAGTTTGAAATCCGCGTAATTGGCAACCGACTTGCATCAAACAAGGTGGATATTGAACTTAATGGAGAGGGCAAAATCACAACCATCTGTGATAGATGTCTTGATAGCGTTACTCTTCCGGAGGAGGTGGCTGGCGCAATTACAATATACTTTGGAGATGAGGTAAAACCTTTTGACGGTTATACAGCAACAATCCGCAAAGGCGATACCTTCTCCATTGCACAATTTGTTTATGATTGCATAATGCTTGATTTGCCTGTCATCAGAGCGCATGCCCCAGAGGAGTGCAACCCTGAGATGATAGCACGAATAAAAGGAGAGCTTTAATAGCACAGATATAGTAAATTATTAACTGAAATTTTAATTAAAATAGAATTATGGCACATCCAAAACACAAAGTCTCGTCAACACGACGCGACAAAAGAAGAACCCACTACAAGGCAACAGTTCCTACAGTAGTGGCTTGCTCAAACTGCGGAGCATCTGTTCTCTACCACAGAGTTTGTCCAGAGTGCGGATACTATCGCGGTAAGCTTGCTATCGAGAAGAAGGTAGTTGAGTAGTAGTTGAGCAATCAACGCTCAATAAAGCATCGTTTCGGCGATGCTTTATTGTTGTCTAAAAGAGTTAAATGATGATAAAGATTGGAGTAGATGCTTTGGGCGGCGACAATGCACCTAAGGTGGTTGTGAGGGGGGCTATAGAGGCCTTAGGGTATCTTGGAGATAGTTGCCGAATAGTTCTATTTGGCAACAAAGACTCTATCCTCAAAGAGATACACGATAGCAACTGCAATCCAGAACTTTTTGATATAGTACACACCTCTGAGCGTATAGAGATGTCCGACCACCCTACTGAGAGTTTTCTTACAAAAAAAGACTCAAGCATAGTGGTTGGTTTTGACTATCTTGCAACAGGAAAGATTGATGGGTTTGCAAGCGCAGGCTCTACGGGGGCTATGATGGTAGGCTCAATGATGGTTGCAAAGCCTCTGCCAGGGGTACTTAGACCAACAATTGCCATTGCCATCCCTACACTTAATGGCTCGCCTGTAGTTATTCTTGACATCGGCATCAATGTTGATTGCAAAGCCGAGGTACTTGAGCAATACGCACTTATCGGTTCTGCGTATGCCGAGTGTGTCTTAGGCATTGAATCTCCTCGCGTAGCACTACTCAATATTGGCGAAGAGAGTAGCAAAGGTAATACCCAAACAAAGGCTGCCTATAAGCTTATGGAGCACTCAGCACAGCTGCAAAAATATAACTTTGTAGGCAATATAGAGCCATCACACATCTTTACAGGTCAAACGGCAGATGTTGTTGTCTGCGACGGCTTTGTAGGTAATACAATACTTAAACTCACAGAGGGTTTCTACGCAATCAATGCCGCAACCAACCTTACAAGCACCTTTTGGGAGGCCCTGAACTACGAAAAGCTTGGTGGCACAACAGTTCTTGGAATAGATTCAGTGGTAACTATAGCCCATGGCAAATCCACAAGCTCTGCAATCAGTAATATGATTCGTTCTACCAAACATAGCATCGAGACCGGACTTATAGAGCGTCTGAAGAGTGAGTTATCAAACAACTCTCTGTAAAGAGGCTCTTATACCCCGTTTCTCGAGGCAAAATTAAAGTCCGCATAGGGTTGAACTCTATGCGGACTTTTCAAAATATACAAAACGCTTAAACTAAACTATTCCCTGCTCAAGCATTGCCTGCGCAACCTTCATAAAGCCTGCAATATTTGCGCCCTTAACATAGTTTATATAGCCATCCTCTTGAGTGCCATACTTAACGCATGCAGCATGTATCGACTCCATGATGTAGTGTAGCTTACTATCCACCTCGGCTGCAGACCAGCTGATATGCATAGCGTTTTGAGTCATCTCAAGACCAGAAGTTGCCACACCTCCTGCATTAACAGCTTTACCCGGAGCAAAAAGTATTCCTGCTCGTTGGAAAGCCGCAATAGCCTCAGGAGTACAACCCATATTTGAGACCTCTGCTACGCACCATGTTCCTCCAGCGAGCAACTCTGCCGCATCGTCGCCATTAAGCTCGTTTTGGAAGGCACAAGGCAGTGCTATATCGCACTTGATACTCCAAGCCTTCTTACCAGGGATAAAGGTTGCATCTGTAAATTTCTCAGCAAATGGGGCAACAATATTTCTATTAGAAGCTCTGAGTGTAAGCATATAATCCAATTTCTCTTTATTCATACCCTCTGGGTTATAAACAACACCATCAGGTCCCGAAATAGCAATCACTTTAGCACCCAGCTCTGTAGCCTTTGTTGCAGCCCCCCACGCCACATTACCAAAGCCTGATATTGCCACAGTTGCACCCTTTATACTCTTTCCGGCCTTAGAGAGCATGTGCTCTACAAAGTATAGCGCGCCAAAACCTGTAGCCTCTGGACGAATAAGTGAGCCTCCCCAGGTCATACCCTTACCTGTAAGCACTCCTGTATTATATTCACGAGCAAGTTTCTTGTACATGCCATACATATATCCAATCTCGCGACCTCCAACACCAACATCGCCTGCAGGCACATCTGTATCAGGGCCTATATTGTTCCACAACTCCCACATAAACGCTTGACAGAAACGCATTATCTCGCCGTCAGACTTGCCTACAGGGTCAAAATCTGAGCCACCTTTAGCACCGCCCATTGGCAATGTTGTAAGGGCATTTTTGAAGGTCTGCTCAAAGCCGAGGAACTTAAGCATAGACGGATTTACCGCCTTGTGAAAACGGATACCTCCTTTATATGGTCCAATTGCGCTATTAAACTGGATACGATAACCAAGATTTGTCTGAATCTCTCCACGGTCATCAACCCAAGTTACCCTAAAGGTAAATATACGGTCTGGCTCCACCATGCGCTCAACAATTTTAGCTTTCTCAAACTCAGGATGAAGATTATAAACCTCCTCTATAGACTCTAAGACCTCCTGCACAGCTTGCAGATACTCATTTTCACCCGGATGCTTGCGTTCCAAGTCTGCCATGATTGATTTTACTTTCATATTATAAGTAGTTTTAAGGTGTTTCCTTTACAAAGATAATCAAAAACTCTGCAAATCCAAAAAAAGGATGGCTAAATTTTTTAGTCATCCTTTTGTGGTAAAGTAGTGATTATCTACTACTGTTTCTCGTAGCCCTTAATCTTAACAAATGGGATATTCTTCTCAGCCCACTCAGCAACCTCAAAGAAACGATCACAACACATTGCATCGCAACCAAGAGCAGCACCAAGGAAGAAATCCTCCTTATTGTTACCTGGCCATAGAGATACAATCATACCCAACTTATGACCCAAACGAATAGTAGAACGAGTAGTACCGTCCATCTTACAACCAACTCGCATAATACCCATATTGTAAGCCTCCATAAGGAT
Organism: Alistipes sp.; assembly: GCA_017507075.1. Taxonomy (GTDB): domain Bacteria; phylum Bacteroidota; class Bacteroidia; order Bacteroidales; family Rikenellaceae; genus Alistipes. The sequence goes on from JAFWBN010000167.1 coordinate 21,937, forward strand.
TGCAGGAGATGCTGGCTGACTCTTGAGCAACATCATCTCAGCCTCTGGGTGCAAACGCTTCATGGTATTCAGAGCGCGCTTGTCAAAAGAGGTGAACAAATAGAGTGAAGATGCTGGTTTCTTTGGCATTGTCATATTCCACAACTTCTCGCACAAATCATCAAGCATAGCCTGAGTATAGAGCTCCGGAATAGTCTTAATCTCCCACTCAATATACATATTTGGCTTGTCTGCGAGGAAATCTGCAAGTTCCTGACAAAGAGCAAGGTCGTTACCTGCTTTAGTCTTGATTTTTAAGCACTCCTTAGTTGTCAAATCCTCAGTCTGAACATCTACACCACAAGTACGATACAAAGACTCATCATGGCTAAGAATAAGGTCGCCATCACCTGTCATACGAACATCCGTCTCAAAGCCACGAGCACCACGAGCATAAGCCTCCTTGAACGCCTTCATGGTGTTCTCATCATACTCAAAACGGCTACCACGGTGAGCAAAGAACTGAATTGTAGGATAGTCCTCAATCTTGTTCTGTGCAGATGCTGTCATAAAGTCCGCTGAGAAAGTAAGCGCAGCAACAAAGACTGCAATTTTTAAGAATCTGTTTTTCATATTCGGTCTGTTTTTATGGTTTGATTTTTTCCTTTA
>JAFWBN010000168.1 GCA_017507075.1 Alistipes sp.
ATAGCATCAACTTTTTGTTGTAAAATTTTTCCCACCGCGGTAAGTTCTCCCTCTTTAGCTGCCTTATTTAACATCTGCTGAGGGTATGTATATACACCCTTTGAGGCATGCCAACGAGAACCATGACGACCAAAGTGGCTGACATAGAACGGCTTGTATCCCTTTGGTGCCGGTGTTACATCGCTGTTTGAAAAACGATAAGTATAATAAATGCCGCCTGCTGCATCAGGGTTAGCGTCAAAGAATTTTGCATCTAAACTCTGTGCAGATAGGGTTGAGGTAAGTCCTATCAGAATTATTGCTATAATCTTGGTCTTCATCAATTAAAGTGTTGATAAGAGGTACTTTTTTATATTTTCCCAATTGTAGTATGTCCCCGTTATAGGTTTGGCAACACTGCTATCTAAAATCTGTTCACGCTCATTGTGTAGAATTTTGACAAGTATTGTGTTGCTCTTCTTGCTGCGGTAAAATACCATCTGTATATTGGCACCCATAGGGGTTACTTCGTTTATCCTCCAATATTTGCTGACATTTTGCCAATCGTCAGTTACAATGTTGCCGCACTTGATACCTAATATTTTCACAAAAGGTATAACTGTTACATCGTGAGCAAATCGGAGTGTCGCCTGCTCGTCTCCCTCTTTGATTGCTCTGTCGGCACTCTCTATGACATTAGCCACAAATGGTTTTATACCCTCTAAAATAGTGGCAGCAAATGGCTTTGATGGACCTGTAAGGGCATAGCGACGAATATTTGAAGCTCTCCAGACACCTGCTCTCTCCTCCTCTGTAAGTGCATAGTCAATATCCTCTACACCATCTACCTTAGTTGAGCCGAGAATTGCTCCAAGCATAAAGGTCTGCAACATAAAGTTTTTGGAGTCTATATTCTGAGTTTTTGTAAATATTCTATCCATAAATGGCTTAGTGTCAGGCATATATGCATATTGTAGCGAATCGCTTAGTGGCACAGCATCTTGCTTTATGCTGTTTAGTCCTGCGTAGGCTTTAAGATATGTATTATCCTCACTTGACTCCATGCGAATCTGTGCAGAAGGCACAAGACGAGTAATCTCCTGTACAGCAGAGGCCATACTCAAAATACAACGGGGAACTATTGTCGAGCGACAATCTATATAACACCCTTTGTGAAAAATCTCAGGAAAATTTGTAACCATACGGTTGGCTATGCCTTGGTGCTGCTCAAAACCCAATCGAGATAGCTCACCATAGCGATTTTCAGCATCTGCACAGAGTCTCTCGGCATCATTTAGAAGTCGCTTGCCTATGTTGGTCAACTCACCTCTTTTATCTGCACTCTTAAGTATAGCAAGCGGTTTGTTGTAACTGCTCTTAGAGCTGTGCCAACGAGAGCCATGACGAGATAAATGACTGATATAGAAAGGCTTGTATCCTTTAGGAGCCTCAGACAACTCTCTGTCTCTCATTTCGGCAGGGTAGGGACGATAGAGCTCATATTTGAACATTGGGTCATACTCTTTTATCTCTGCTATAGTTTGAGCAGATGAGCAAAGATAGAGTGCGGCAAGCAGTATGGTCAGAATATATTTCATGCTATTTCTCGGTCATTATTTGTAGTATCAGTTTGTCTGTCTCGCGCATACCGTTACGACCAATATTTGTCAGGTTGGCTATACATTTATCCACATCGTCGTCAATTATACCCTCAAGCGAGGTTGTATATCGCTGCTCCATAGCAAGTACAGCAGAGAGTACAGCTGTCGATACTCCGCTGGTTACTTTTAGAGAACAACTTGGTTTTGCACCGTCGCAAATCATACCCGTAAGGTTTGCAACCATATTTTTTACCGTGTAGCACACCTCCTTGAACTCTCCACCCATAAGATATGTTATACCACAACTTGAGCCCGTTGCAGCTACAACACAGCCACAGAGCGCCGAAAGCCTGCCTAAAGATTGCTTTATATATATAACGGTAAGATGACTTAGAGCCAATGCACGGAGTAGTTTCTCCTCGCTCACACCTCTCTCTCTACCGAAAATTACAACAGGAACAGTTGCCGATATGCCTTGATTACCACTTCCGGAGTTACTCATAACAGGTACCATAGCACCACTCATTCGGGCATCACAAGCACCACTTGTGTAGGATAGAATCTTGGTAAATAGCGTGTCGCCAAAGATAGAATCTTTAGCACTTTCGTGCATCAGTTTTCCAAGCCCGTGCCCGTAACTGCCTGTAAAAGAGGTCTCTGCCGCAGCTGTGTTCATCTTCTCGGCATCTTTAAGCCACTCAATTTGCTCCAAAGGAACTGTTGTGGCATACTGATATACATCGCGCATCGAAAGTTGAGCCTCACTGTTCTCATCACCCTGAGAAGAGATGCTCGAATTAGAGAGTATGGTATTTCCGTTGAGGCTTATGTGTGTAAAATTTGTATGCGCACCGGCAATAATAGCCTTTGCGCTGTTGCTTCCGGCATAGACCGTGGTGCAGATGGATAGAATCTCCGAGGTCTGTTTGTCGATACCTATCTCTATGCGATTTTGCTCAAGATACTCTTTGGCTTTGGCTACGGATAAAGCATCAGCATCCTTCAAAACCTCAAGACCATATTCAGACTTTCCTGCTATAGCTCCAAGGGCAACGGCAATAGGCAGACCTGTCATGCCTGTATTTGGAATACCTACACCCATGGCGTTCTTGTAGATGTTGGCACTGAGCGATACCTCTATTTTCTCAGGCAGAGAGCCTAAAGTCTCACAAGCCTTGGCTACACAAAGTGATACTGCTATCGGCTCTGTACAACCAATGGCAGGAATAATCTCCTGGTGCATCAATGCGCCTATAAATGCGTAATTCATAATCCTAAGCAATTAAATACCAAATATAACCTATGTATGCGGCAAGGAATATCACTCCCTCAGCGCGTGTAATCCTGCGATGTCCATAGAGTAGAGCAGAAATAAGCAAAAGAACAGCAGAGCCTACCATTACAAGCAGGTCTATAGTTGTAATACCACTCATCGTAAGAGGAGTGATTGTCGAACAAGCTCCTAAAATCAATAGTATGTTGGCTATATTCGAGCCAACAACATTACCAAGAGCCAAAGCTCCATGACCCTTTGCTATGGCAGCTAAACTTGCCGCAAGCTCAGGTAGTGAAGTTCCGCCGGCAAGTAGCGTGATGGCGATAATATGCTCACTGACACCTAAAGCTCTGGCAATCTCAATGGCTGAGTCGAGCGTTATGCGTGCACCAAATATAAGGGCTACAAATCCGAATAAAATCATGGCTATAGACTTTAACCACGATATATTTTCAACTTCAGAACTCTCCTCCTCTTCTTCGGGCTTGCTGAAACGGAAAGATATATACAATACTACAGCATAACACAATAAGAGAATAATACCCTCAAGGCGTGATAAATTACCACCAGCAAGCATCGCAAGCAGCATAACCGATACAAGGATGCATAAAGGTACATCAAGTTTGATATTGTTTTTAGTAAATACCACAGGGGCAAATAGAGCGCATATACCTAAAATTAGTAGGGTGTTGAATATGTTTGAACCGACAACATTTCCTATCGCCATATCAGCACTCCCAGCAAATGTAGATGCTATACTAACCGTCATCTCCGGTAGTGAAGTTCCTACGGCAACGATAGTCATACCGATAACATACTCTCCTACATTTAATTTTTTTGCTACCGCTGCCGAGCCATTAGTCAGCCATGTAGCA
>JAFWBN010000169.1 GCA_017507075.1 Alistipes sp.
GGCAACACACTCGTCACCGTGTATTGGTGTTATGGCACTTTCGTTGCCCTATACCTGCCAATACGGGTGTGGGGTATTGTTTATTTGTTCCAAGGTATTCCAGAACCTCCATTCAGATAAACGAGAATCAGCCTCACACTTTCTTTTTTTATATAACTGCCTTATTCGGGGTTGGTGGGCAACAAAAAACTTATTTATTATGAAAAAACTATTTTTTATTTCGGTGTTAGCTTTGGCTGCGTCATTCGTTAGTTGTTCGCTTCCTGTTCGCTTAACAAACTCTGCGTCTTATGCAGAAGGAGAGGCGTATCAGCCTGTATCGGCAGTATTTGCAGACCTTGTTGTTTCCCCGACAAAAATCAAGTTCTCTTATATCCCAAAGAGTGCTATTTTGAATGGAGGTAAGGAGAATGTAGTCAACACTGCAGTGCGTGAGGCTTTGCTGGCTAATGGCAATGCAGATGTATTGGTTAGTCTTGAAAAACAAATATCTTACGATTCGAAAGGTAAAGTGCAGTCTGTAACCGTTACCGGCTATCCTGCAAAGTATCAGAATTTCCGTTCTCCAAGCGATGAGCAACTCACTGAGCTCTTGAAAAAAGACCTTAAACCAGGCAAAAAGAGCGAAGGCGGTGGCAGTGTATTAGGTGCGTTAAAGTTGGGTAAGTAGTATGAAACGAATAATAATTACAATTTTCTTTACGCTATGTGCAATAGCGAGTTATGCACAAGCCAAGCAGACAATAAATGGCTTTGTGTATAATAGTGAAGGAAATCCCATTGCAGGAGCAACCATTAAGGCTGTCGGCGATAATGCTGTGGCTAAATCCGCACAAGATGGCTCTTTCGAAATGCAGGTTGCTCAACACTGCAACTTCGTAGAGGCTTCATGTGAGGGCTACATTAGCGCACAAGTTGAGTTGAACGGTGCTATTGTTCTTTTCCGCTTAAAAGTCGATAAGAAATATGCTCAGATGAAGGCCAAGGAGGAGGCAGAAGCAAACGCGATAGCCGAAGCTGAACGCAGAGCTGCCGAGGAGGCGCGTATTGCAGCTGAACAAGAGGCTGCTCGCATTGCTGCGGAGAAAGCGAGAGCTGAGGAACAGGCTCGTCTTGCAGCTGAACAAGAGGCGGCTCGTGTAGCAGCAGAGAAAGCCAAAGCTGAGGAGATTGCTCGTATTAAGGCTCAGCTTGAAGCTGAATTAAAGGCGAAGGAGGAGGCCGCAAAACAACTTGCACTCCAAAAAGAGGAAGAGAAACGATTGAAGGCAGAGCAGCAAAAAGCGCAGGCAGAACAGAAAATACAAATGGCCGAGAAGCAAAAAATAGAACAGAAAGCTGCCAAGTTGCAAGAGAAGAGTGAAAAAATAGCTCGTATTGCTGCTTTGGGCGAGATAAAGTCCGGCTATGAGCAATATGTAAGTTTAGCCTATAATTTGGAGTTATTCTATTTTGCACACTCCGCAACTCTCAACTATATCGGCGGTTATCGCTTCAATAAGCATCTCTTCCTCGGATTGGGAACAGGATTAAGTATCAATGCACCAAGCGATGGAGTAAATGGAATAGACTATTATGGTCACTATTATGGTTATGAGATAAGAAAATTCACAACCAGTTATGGCTATAATTCTCTTATTTCGATTCCTGTATTTGCACATTTTAGAGCAGACTTTGCTCGACAGTATAGATGGAATCCCTATATTGCATTGTCTGTTGGAGCAGAATTGGCAACAAAACCTATTAGCATTGCAACTGATAGTGGCGTATATTCACATAACGGGCATTTGTATATTGGAGAGTTAGCCGTGGGAGCAAACTGCCGTTTGAAGGGCAATATGGGAATATATTTTGGTCTAAGTTGTGGCTTTGCATTTGTTAATGGGTATGTTGATGTATATCAAACAAAAATAGTTGACGACTCTTTTGATTGGAATACCATTAATAATATCACAGAATGGGATGATACGGAAATTTACAGTGATAGCGATGCATTTATGTTTGACCGATTAAACTTTACGTTTACCGTTGGTCTTTCGTTCTAATCACCTTTGCTATACATGGTTTACCAACCCTCCACAGAGTATTGTTTCTGCGGAGGGTTTGTTTTTTTTGTAGGGGTGATAGGGATAATAGGGATTGTAGGGTAAAAGTAAAATAGAGATGATAGCAAAAACTATTACCCCTATTATCCCCAGAATCCCTATCAAGGGCGTAGCCC
>JAFWBN010000170.1 GCA_017507075.1 Alistipes sp.
AATTGGTGCAAGATATAAGCGTAGTGCTGTCGGCATTTTTGCCGAGCGTTGCATCTACGCCCTTCTAAGCACAAATGGATGCTTTGATTTGGCGGCGGTTGAGCGCAAATTTAGTAAGGAGTTTAAGGAGAATAGGGAGGTTAGAGATATTAGAGAGCGCAACAACTTCGTCTGTATTCGGATTTAGGGAACGCCACCGTAGGTGGTACGATAGAAAATAGAGCCTACACTCAAGCTTGCTTGAAGGTGTAAGGCTCTATTTTATAGCGTAATAGCCTTCAGGCTATCCTAAATCCGCATCAGCCCAAGAGAAACGCAGTTTCTCCGAAAGCTTTTTGCACGCCCTGCTTTTTCTCGAAAAAGCGGGCAGTTCTTAAGCGGTAATAGTTTTTATATTTTCGGCGATGCCTTGTATAAGTTGTTTTACGGCCTGGTCGGCGGCCCATGCTGTATGTGGGGATGCGAGCAGTGAGTCGTTATCATTGAGGTTATACAGTGGTGAGTCGGGGAGTGGTTCTTTGGAGAATACATCCAGAGCGGCTGCGGTGATTATTTTGTTATTCAGTGCAGCGGCAAGGGCTGTTTCGTCTATAATTCCGCCGCGGGCAACATTGATGATTATTGATGTTGGTTTCATTGCAGCAAGTTCGGCTTCACCTATAAGGTTTGCTGTATGATTATTCAGTGGGCAGTGGATAGATACTACATCAGCCCAGCTGAGGAGTTCTTTAAGTTCCATGGCCGGGTAGCTCTCTTGTCGGGTGATACCTGATGTAGAGTGGTATGCTATTGTGCAGTCGAAGGCTTCGGCGAGTTTTGCCACTCTGCGACCTATTGTTCCAAGCCCTATGATGCCCCAATTTTTGCCTCTTAGCATAGATATAGGTCTGCCGAAGTGGAAAATATCGCTTGTTGCGGCATAGGCTCCACTTTTGAAATATCGGTCATAGTATGTAGTGTTTCTGAGTAGCGATAGTGCAGCGCATATAGTAGCCTCGGCAACAGAGTAGGTGGAGTATCCGGATACATTTTTTACAGTTATACCAAGCTCTGCGGCAGCATCCAAATCCACATTGTTCATGCCTGTAGCGGCAATGGCAATAAGCTTTAAGTCAGGTAGTTGCTCCATTGTCTGTCGGGAGATATATACCTTGTTGGAGATGATTACATCAACCCCTTTGCAACGCTCTAAGACCTGTTCAGGTGTTGTGCGGTCATAACCTATATAATTACCGAGTGATGTTATTGCCGATAGGTCATAGCCTCCGAGTGAATACTCGTCTAAGAATACAATTTTCAACATATTGCAAAACTTTTTATTGTTCTGTTAAATCTCTTATAACTACCGATGCGCAGCCTATGCCGAAGAGGGCGGGCAGATAGGATACTGTGCCGACATTTGACTTTTTGTTTCTCTCTTCGCATAGTATCATAGCACCCTCTTTTGGTGGCTCGGCGGAGAATACTGCCTTGAACCCTTTACGAATGCCTATTTTGTGCAATCTTTTGCGTAACATGTGAGCTAAAGGGCAGTGATGAGTCTTTGAGATGTCGCAAATCTCCATCTTTGTAGGGTCGGTTTTTGCTCCTGCGCCCATGGAACTTACAATCGGAATACCTCTATCCGTACAGCCTTTTATAAGTGCCAATTTTGGTGATAGTGTGTCTATAGCATCAACAACATAGTCAAAATGGTCGCTATCTAAAATTTGGTCTGTCTTTTCATCCTTTATATACTCATTTACAACCCTTAAATCGAGCTTTGGATTGATGTCATACAACCTTTCGGAGAGTACCTCTGTCTTTGCTCTTCCAATGGTAGAGTGGAGTGCTACAAGCTGACGATTGATGTTGCTTTCCGATACGGTATCTGAGTCGGCGATAACCATTTTGCCTATACCTGCACGGACAAGCATCTCGGCAGCGTAAGCTCCTACGCCACCAATCCCGACAATAAGAACTGCCGCATTTTTGAGCCTTTCAAGCCCCTCCTTGCCAAACATTAACTCACTACGCTCTAACCACATATAGTATCAAAATTTTCATTTATTATACCACAGAGAATAGGTTCAGGGATGGATAAAATCTCGGCAGTACGGGTATAAATCTCTTCTATCGTTATAGTGCTGTCGTCGGTCTCTAAAAAGAGTCTGTCCGTTGGCGTAATAAGCAGAGACTCAATGGTTTTTGGCGAGCGGAAAGTGCGCTCTCCAAAGGATAAAAAGTAACCTTTGCTTATAGCCCTTTTTGCCTGAATAGTTGAACCTATAAAACCATGGAAAATAACAAATCTCAGAGTGTATTCGCTTAAAATCTTCATCACACACTCAAAAGCCTTTACGCAATGTATAACAACACCCTTGCCTGCATGCTGTGCAATCTCTAACTGCGCACGGAAAAACTGCTCCTGCAGCTTGCGGTCTGTGGAACATACAAAATCGAGCCCAATTTCACCCACGGCATGACAAGATGCAACCTGTTGATTTACAAGAAGTAGCATATCTGTTGTCATCGCCTCGGTATTATATGGATGAATACCTACAATGGAGAGCGTTCTCTCTTCTGGTTTTGGATGGTGGGTGTGTATATTTACTAACATGTTACAAAAATAACAAAAAACTCTTGAAAAGTGCTATATTCTGCGAAAAAATTACTATCTTCGCGGGCGAATTTAAGTATCTAAATCAATTCACATATCAAACATTAAAAACAGTTTTAACAATGTCGAAAACTATTAAACTGTGCAAAGGTTTGGACATCCAGTTGCAAGGCGCAGCTCAGTTGAAGACTACAACTCTTCCGTTGTCTTCTACTTACGCTGTTTGCCCTTCTGACTTTGAGGGTGTAACTCCAAAGATGCTGGTTAAGGTTGGTGATGCAGTTAAGGCAGGAACTCCGTTGTTCTTCAACAAGAACAATAAGGAAGTTCTCTTTACTTCGCCTGTAAGCGGTACTGTTGCCGCTGTTGTGCGTGGTGAGAAACGCCGTATCCTCTCTGTTGAGATTGCAGCCGACACCACAATCGCTTATGAGGAGTTTGAGACTCTCGATTTGCAGAAGGCTACTCGTGACCAGATTGTTGAACTTTTGCTCAAATCGGGTCTTTGGACACTGCTTATTCAGCGTCCTTACGGCATTATCGCAAATCCTGCCGATATGCCAAAGTCGATTTTTGTATCGGCGTTTGATTCTGCACCGCTTGCGCCAGACTACAGCTACACTCTTGCTGAGGATAAGGCTGCACTGCAGAAGGGTTTTGAGGTTCTTGCTCGTCTTACAGAGGGTAAGGTTCATCTCAGCTACAATGCAGAGGGTAAGGCTCCAGAGTTTACAGGTGTAGAGCTTCACGCTTTCAAGGGCAAGCATCCAGCAGGTAATGTAGGTGTGCAGATTCATCACATCGACCCAATCAACAAGGGTGAGAAGGTTTGGACTGTAGGCTATGCAGATGTTGCTATTCTTGGTCGCCTCTTCCTTACAGGTAAGGTCGATATGACCCGTACAATTGCCGTTACCGGTTCTGAGGTATCTGCTCCTTGCTACTGCAAAGTTGTTGCAGGAGCTAAGATGGACAATATCCTTGCCGGAAATGTTTGCTCTGATGCTCATGCTCGTTATATTTCAGGTAATGTTTTGACAGGCCGCAATGTTGGTATAGAGGGTTATCTCGGTTACTATGCAAATCAGGTAACAGTAATCCCTGAGGGCGATGACTACGAGTTCCTCGGTTGGGCTATGCCTCGCTTTAACAAGTTCTCAGTATCTCGTGCATACTTCTCATGGTTGTTCCCTAATCGCAAGTACAATCTTGATACCAATATGAACGGTGAGCAGAGAGCATTTGTTGTTACAGGTCTTTATGAGAAGTATCTGCCTATGGATATCTATCCTATGCACCTGCTCAAGGCTATCCTTGCAGGCGATTTGGATAAGATGGAGGCTCTTGGTATCTACGAGGTTGTTGAGGAGGATTTTGCACTCTGCGAGTTTGTTGACCCATCTAAGACAGAGATGCAGCAGATTATCCGCAACGGTATTAACTTAATGATTAAGGAGGGTGAGTAATGAAGGCACTTCGTAAAATTGTTGATAATTTGAAACCTACATTTACCCGCGGTGGTAAACTTGGTTTCCTCGCATCGACTTTCGGTGCTTTCGAGACATTCTTGTTTGTTCCTAACCACACAACCCGCAAGGGCGCACATATCCGCGACTGTAATGATATGAAGCGTACCATGATTGTTGTGGTATTGGCTCTTATCCCTGCAATGCTCTTTGGTTGCTACAACACAGGTCTGCAGGTAAATCTTGAGGGTTGGACAGCATTTTTCTATGGTCTTGTTCGTTTCCTTCCAATGCTTGCTACCTCATATATCGTAGGTCTGGGTATCGAGTTTGTTGCCGCTCAGCTTCGTGGTCATGAGGTAAATGAGGGATTCCTTGTATCAGGTTTCCTTATTCCGCTTGTAATGCCTGTAAGCACACCACTTTGGATGGTTGCCATGGGTACTGCATTTGCCGTTATCTTTGGTAAGGAGGTATTCGGTGGTACAGGTATGAATGTGTTTAACCCTGCAGTTCTTGCTCGTGCATTTGTATTCTTTGCATATACTCCACAGATGTCAGGTGAGAGTGTTTGGTACTCAACCTGGAAGATGATGGGTGCAACCGATGCAACTACAGGTGCTACAGCTCTTGAGCAGCTTGCAACAACAGGAAATATGCAGTGGAGCGCACTTGATGCCTTCCTTGGATTTATCCCAGGTTCATTTGGCGAGACCTCTACTCTTGCAATCCTGATTGGTGCAGCAATTCTGCTCTTTACAGGCATCGCATCATGGAAGACTATGGTTTCTGTATTTGTCGGTGGTGCTGCAACAGCATATCTGTTCAGCGCACTTGGTTGCTTTGATTACCCTGCATACTATCATCTTCTTGTTGGTGGTTTCGCATTTGGTGCAGTCTTTATGGCAACTGACCCTGTAACATCAGCACAGACTTCAACAGGTAAGTATATTGTAGGCTTTATGACAGGTGCTATTGCAATCCTTATTCGTCAGGTCAACCCTGCATATCCAGAGGGTATGATGCTTTCAATCCTGTTTATGAACGCACTTGCACCACTTGTTGACTACTTTGTTGTTGAGGCGAATATCCGTCGTCGTCAGAATCGTGTTAAAACCGTAAAATAGGGAGGGGACAAGTTATGAAAGTAAATACAAACAGTAATACCTATATTATTATCTATTCGATAGTAATGGTGGTTATCGTTGCAATTCTTCTCTCTGTAGCTGCTCTTGGTCTTGCACCACGCCAGCAAGAGAATATGCTGAATGAGAAAAAGACACAGATTGTAAAGGCGCTGGGCGAGGACCCTGCAACAACATCTTATGACAGCGTAATTACTAAGGCTGTTATCCTTGACGCTACAGGTGCTGTAGTATCTGAGGATGTTAAAGAGGTGTTCGCAGCTCTTAACGACCTTAAGGCAAGCTTTGCAGAGGGTCGCTATCCACTCTTCGTAGCAACTTCAGGTGTTGTTGCTCCTCTTTATGGTGCAGGTCTTTGGGGACCAATCTGGGGTTATATTGCCCTTGATACAGATATGAACACTGTTAAGGGTATCGTTCTTGACCACTCAGGCGAGACTCCTGGTCTTGGTGCAGAGATTACCACTCCAAAACACCAGGCTATGTATCCAGGAAAGACCGTATATGAGGGTGATGCTATCGTTGGTGTAACCCTTAAGAAGGGCGGTGCTGAGAAGGGTAATCCTCATCAGGTTGACGCTATTACAGGTGGTACAAAGACTTCAGATGGTGTATCGGCTATGATTTTTGACTGCCTTAACTATTACAAGCCTTATTTTGATGCAGTTCGTGCAGCAGCAACAGTTGAGGCTGAGTCTAACACATTAAATGAGTAGAACAATGGCAAGTAAGAGTTTGAAAAATTTGACAACTCCACTTAGTGGAAATAACCCTGTCATTGTGCAGATTCTGGGAATCTGCTCAGCGTTGGCAGTTACTGTACAGCTCAAGCCTGCAATTGTTATGGGCTTGTCTGTTATGGTTGTAACAGCATTCTCTAACCTTGTGATGTCCCTGCTGAGAAACGGAGTACCATCTCGTATCCGTATCATCGTACAGCTTGTGGTTATCGCAACGTTGGTAATTTTGGTTGACCAGGTGCTTAAGGCTTTTGTATATGATGTATCCAAGCAGTTGTCAGTC
>JAFWBN010000171.1 GCA_017507075.1 Alistipes sp.
GGTGAACAAGAAGAGTGCTGGTCCTGACGCTAAGAACGTTATCTTCCTGTCAGCTGACGCATTCGGCGTACTGCCCCCAGTATCTATCCTGACTCCTGAGCAGACCAAGTATTACTTCCTCTCAGGATTTACTGCAAAACTCGCAGGTACTGAGCGTGGTATTACAGAGCCTACTCCAACCTTCTCAGCTTGCTTCGGTCAGGCTTTCCTTGAGCTTCACCCAACAAAGTATGCAGAGGAGCTTGTAAAGCGTATGGAGACAAGTGGTGCTAAGGCATATCTCGTAAATACAGGTTGGAACGGAACAGGTAAGCGTATCTCTATCCGCGATACTCGTGGTATTATCGACGCTATCCTTGATGGTGCTATCCTTTCAGCTCCTACAAAGACTATCCCTGTATTTAACTTCGAGGTTCCAACAGCTCTTCCAGGTGTTGACCCTGCAATCCTTGACCCACGCGACACTTACGCAGATGCTAAGGAGTGGGAGGTTAAGGCTGCAGACCTTGCAGGTCGCTTTATCAAGAACTTTGGTAAATATACTACCAATGAGGCTGGTAAGGCACTTGTAGCAGCTGGTCCTGTTCTTGAGTAATCGAACAATAGCTTAACAAAGGGTGGGTGCTGTGCCACCCAACTCTAATATAGCAGTAGGAGTCCATAATTTGGGCTCCTACTTTTTTGTTGTCAATACAAAAAATTACTACCTTTGTGGCGTATATATACTCCTACAAGCAATGAAAAGCGATTTTTTGGTAATTGGCTCAGGTTCAGCTGGTCTGAGCTTTGCTCTTAAAGCTGCAAGAGTCGGCAAGGTAACCATTGTTACAAAGACCGAGCTTGCTGATTGTAACACCAACTACGCACAGGGCGGCATCTGCTCTGTAACCTATCTCCCAGACACTTTTGAGAAACATATTGAGGATACTCTTGTCTGTGGCGCAGGAAAGTGCGATAGAGAGGCTGTAGAACTTGTTGTGCGTAATGCTCCGGAGGCTGCAAAAGACCTTATCGAGTGGGGAACACGATTTGACAAGACCGAGGATGGTCGCTTTGACCTCCACCGCGAGGGTGGACACTCAGAGCATCGTATTCTACACCATGAGGACCTTACAGGTGCAGAAATAGAGCGAGCTCTTATTCAAAGTGTCAAGTCTCATCCAAATATCACAGTGTTAGAGAACCACTTTGCTATAGATTTGCTCACACAACACCATCTTGGAGAGATTGTTACCAGACATACACGAGGTCTTGCCTGCTTTGGTGCTTATGTACTTGATACTCAGAGTAATACCATAAAGACCATACTCGCAAAATTTACAATCGTTGCAGCCGGTGGTTGCGGAAACATCTACAACACCACAACCAACCCTATAGTTGCCACAGGAGACGGTATTGCTATGTGCCACAGAGCCAAAGCAATTACCAAGAATATGCAGTATATTCAGTTCCACCCTACTGCACTCTACCACCCTGGCGAGCGTCCTTCGTTCCTTATCACCGAGGCGATGCGTGGCTACGGAGCAATTCTCAAACTCCAAAATGGCAAGGAGTTTATGGACAAGTACCACCCGATGAAGTCTCTCGCCCCTCGCGATGTTGTAGCCCGCTCTATAGACCATGAGCTCAAGATTCGCGGTGAGGAGTTTGTCTATCTCGATGTAACCCACATGCCGGCAGAGCAGACAAAGCAACACTTCCCAAATATCTACGACAAGTGTCTCTCTATAGGCATAGATATCACAAAACAGATGATTCCTGTATGCCCTGCGGCTCATTACTGCTGCGGAGGTGTTGTTGTTGACAGCAATGGTGAGTCTTCTATCCGCCGTCTATATGTTCTTGGCGAGAGCTCTTGCACGGGTCTTCATGGAGCAAATCGCCTTGCATCAAACTCTCTGACTGAGGCTGTTGTATATGCAGACCGCGCAGCAAAGCATACAGCAACAAAGATTGACAAGGTTGATTTTCAGGAGGGTATTCCGGATTGGAACTTCGAAGGTACTGCCGAGGCGGAAGAGATGGTATTGGTACTTCAAAACCGCAAAGAGCTACAGGCCATTATGTCCAACTATGTAGGTATTGTTCGTTCTAATCTCCGCCTTGAGCGCGCAATTAAACGCCTTGCAATTATCTGGCAGGAGACAGAAGAACTATATAACCGCACAAAACCATGCCGAGAACTTTGTGAACTGAGAAATATGACCGCCGTGGCATACCTGACAATCAAGCAGGCAAAAGAGTGCAAAGAGTCTGTGGGACTGCACTACACTATTGATTATCCACCGATGAAATAACAGAACATGACATTACAAGAAGAGATTACAAGAAGACGAACATTTGCCGTTATCGCACACCCGGATGCAGGAAAAACCACACTGACAGAGAAACTTCTGCTCTTTGGTGGTGCTATACATATCGCAGGAGCAGTAAAGAGTAACAAGATAAAGAAGGGTGCAACCTCCGACTTTATGGAGATAGAGCGACAGAGAGGTATCTCGGTTGCAACCTCAGTTATGGGCTTTGAGTATAACGGAGTAAAGATAAACATCCTTGATACCCCAGGCCACGAAGACTTTGCCGAGGATACATACCGCACTCTTACTGCCGTAGATTCAGTAATCATTGTTATTGACGGAGCTAAAGGTGTTGAGAGCCAGACCCGTAAACTTATGAGCGTCTGCCGTATGCGAAATACCCCTGTAATGGTCTTTATCAACAAACTTGACCGCCCTTGTAAAGACCCATTTGACCTACTTGATGAGGTCGAGAAGGAGTTACAGATAAGAGTTCGTCCTCTTGCCTTCCCTATCTCCAGCGGCCCTACTTTTAAGGGTGTGTATAACCTCTACGAGCATAATATCAACCTCTTTACCTCTGATGAGCGTCAAACTGCCAACGCACAAACCGTACAATTTGACAATATTGACACCCCAGAACTTGATACCCTTATCACAGAGCGATACGCCAATCAGCTGCGTGAGGATATAGAGATTGTCGAGGGTGTATATGAGGAGTTTGACCGCGAAGAGTACCTTGCAGGTCGCCTTGCCCCCGTATTCTTCGGCTCGGCAGTAAATAACTTTGGCGTGCGCGAACTTTTAGAGTGCTTTATCCGCATCGCACCATCCCCACGCAACTCAACAACACAAACCAGAACCGTTGAGCCTACAGAGCCTAAACTGTCTGGATTTATCTTTAAGATTCATGCAAATATGGACCCGAACCACCGCGATAGAATCGCCTTTATGAAGATATGTTCGGGTACTTTTGAGAGAAATAAAAACTACCTGCATGTACCAAGCGGCAAGAGCATGAAGTTCTCGTCTCCAACAGCATTTATGGCTGAGAAAAAGTCTATTATCGACTTTGCATACCCTGGCGATATCGTGGGCCTGCACGACGCAGGAGGTTTCAAAATCGGCGATACATTTACCGAAGGCGAAAAACTCAAATTTACAGGTATCCCATCCTTCTCACCAGAGCTGTTTCGATATATCGAAAATGCCGACCCGATGAAGTTCAAACAACTCGCAAAAGGTATCGACCAACTTATGGACGAAGGTGTAGCTCAGCTGTTTGTCTCATCCCTCAACGGACGAAAAATTATCGGCACCGTGGGCGCACTGCAGTTTGAAGTTATCGAATACCGCCTCGAACATGAGTACGGAGCAAAATGCCGCTGGGAACCAATATCTATACATAAAGCCTGCTGGATAGAGAGCGATAACGCCGAACAACTCGCCGACTTCAAACGCCGTAAACATACAAATATGGCAAAAGATAAACACGATAGAGATGTGTTCCTCGCAGATACCAGCTACTCCCTCGCTTTAGCCCAAGAAAAATTCCCAGATATAAAATTCCACTTTACTTCGGAGTTTTAATACCTAAGTACCGTCCCTTTTCTGAAGAAAAGGGACCCAAAAGACTTTCGGAGAAACTGCGTTTCTCTTGTGCTGATGCGGATTTAGGATAGCCTCGTGGCTATTACGCTAAAAAATAGAGTCCTTTTCACTTTCAAACAAGTTTGAGTGAAGGACTCTATTTTTCATCGCACCATCTGCGATGGTGTTCCCTAAATCCGAAAACTGCGAAACTTAGTTTGTTCTGTTACGAGCTATTCTATGCCATTGAGGGCTGA
>JAFWBN010000172.1 GCA_017507075.1 Alistipes sp.
GCCCGAATGCTCGGTTTTGTACACCCTACAACGGGTAAGGAGATGATTTTTGAGTCTGCAATACCGGCAGATTTCCAGAGTGTGATAGAGCGTTGGGAGACATATGTAAAGGCTGCCGATTTATATAACGAATAACTTATGGGATTTCTGCCAACAACAGTAAAGGAGATGCGTCAGCTCGGCTGGGACTATGTCGATATAGTCCTATTTACGGGTGATGCCTATATAGACCATCCATCTTTTGGTACTGCTGTTGTAAGTCGTCTTTTTGAGGCTGAGGGGTTGCGTGTGGCAGTTGTTCCGCAACCAAATTGGAGAGACGATTTAAGAGATTTCAAGAAGTTTGGTACACCAAGACTCTGCTTTTGTGTCAGCGCAGGAGCTATGGACTCTATGGTTAACCACTATACAGCCAATATCCGACTGCGTAGTAATGATGCCTACACAGCAGGTGGTGCAGCAGGCTTTCGCCCCGATTATACGGTTATAACATATACAAAGTGCCTGAAAAAGCTCTTTCCGACAACTCCTGTACTTATAGGCGGTATTGAGGCCTCACTTCGTCGCCTTACCCACTACGACTATTGGCAAAACCGCCTTATGCCATCTGTGCTTATAGATAGCGGTGCCGATTTTCTGCTCTATGGCATGGGTGAGCGCACGGTCAGAGAGGTTGCCCGCGCTATGCAGGGCGGATTTAACGCAAAAAAAATCAGAACACTTCGCCAAGTTGGTTTTGTGGCGGATAAAAAGTTTGTTGATTCTCTTGATTCTCAGAAGGTTGTACACCTAAACTCTTACGAAAAATGTTGTAAGGATAAAAAGGCTTTTGGCGAAAACTTTGTTATAGAGGAGACCGAGAGCAATCTGCTCCATGCCGAAAAGGTGATAGTTGAGAAGACGGGCGACAAATATGTCGTAATAAACCCAATGAATAGCACCCTTACTACAGAGGAGATTGATTTTGCTTTCGACCTTCCGTATATGCGCGCTCCACATCCTCGATATAATGGCCGTGGCGAGATTCCTGCATGGGCAATGATTCGCCACTCGGTAAATATCCATCGTGGTTGCTTTGGCGGTTGCTCCTTCTGTACCATTTCGGCACACCAAGGCAAATTTATCTCCTCGCGCAGCGAAGAGTCAATACTTCGAGAGGTTGAGAAGATTGTAAAAATGCCCGACTTCCACGGCACAATATCTGATATCGGGGGGCCTTCGGCAAATATGTATCGCCTCGGCGGAAAAGATACAACTCTGTGTGGTAAGTGCCGCCGCCCGTCGTGCCTACACCCAAAACCTTGTCCAAATCTTAATCGCAACCATCAGCCACTTATTGAACTATACCATAAAGTGCGTAGTGTCAAAGGCGTGAAACATGCATATATAGGCAGCGGTATCCGCTACGATCTTTTTGAGGATAATAACTACCTTCGTGAGGTTATCCTTAATCACACCTCAGGAAGACTTAAAGTAGCACCGGAGCATACCGAGGATGGCGTTCTGAAACTTATGCGCAAGCCATCTTTTACACTCTTTGAGGCTCTAAACCGCGATTTTAACAAAATCTGCCGAGAGAATAATCTGAGATATCAACTTATACCATACTTTATCTCGTCGCACCCTGGTTGCCACCATAAAGATATGGTCGCCCTCTCTCATAAAGTCCTTGGGAAACTCCACTTTACCCTTGAGCAGGTGCAAGACCTTACCCCAACACCTATGACCCTCTCCTCTGTCATGTTCTATACCGGAGAGAATCCATATACCAAAGAGAAGGTCTATGTGGCACGCTCGCAGGAAGAGAAGAGGAGGCAGAAGCAATGTTTTTTTAAGTTGTCGTGAATTTGTCGTGAAAAGGCAGCATTTGCTGCCGCTAACCTTTTTCTCGTCAAAGGGAAATACGCTTAGTATGTCCCTTCGACTCGAAAAACGCCGAGCGTTGCAACTACTACCTTTTGACAACAAATTGGGCATTTGCGCTTATAAAGGCATACCTGCTGCCGCTAACAAAAAGTGCCGACAATGAGCAGTACGCTTAGTACAGCCCATCGTCGGCATTTTTGCCGAGCGTGGCATCTACGCCCTTCTAAGCACAAATGGGTGCTTTGATTTGGTGGAGGGGTGCTGTTATTTGGGCGCGCGTCCCTAAGGACCTTAGAGACCCTATAGTCCTTAGAGACACTAAGGACAGCGCGCGCAGTATTAAGGGCTTTAGCCCGCTGCCATTTATTGTTATTTGCTGTTATTTGCTTTTTCCCACTCTCTAAAATCCTTAACCTCCTTAATATCCCTTATGCAAAGCATAAAGCCAGCGTAGGCATTTACCTACGCTGGCTTTTAGTTTTGCGCCGACCTTAGTGGCTATAAATCTTTGTGTTATTGGTAAATAACCTTTATCTCCTTAAGATTCACACCTGTTGTAATTAAGCTGTATCCTTTCTTACTCTCTCTTGAAACATTGATTTTAATTGCAGAAGAGGCGTTTAGTGTTGGTGTAAACGAGCGTTCTACACAAGCTCCGCTTACGTCATCTTTTGTCTTATAGACGCCATCTGGCATATCGGTTGTTGTATATGATGCGTTGCTTGGAGTCATTGTCATAACCATTTTGCAAGTTAGACTTGTAAGTGAACCACGGTATTCATATACCCAAGCACTAACTTTTGCTGTGTATGTACAAGCACTGCTGGCGTAGAATAGTGGTTTTGGCGATTGAATATAGCTGC
Organism: Alistipes sp.; assembly: GCA_017507075.1. Lineage (GTDB taxonomy): Bacteria > Bacteroidota > Bacteroidia > Bacteroidales > Rikenellaceae > Alistipes. Next base: position 2,730 of record JAFWBN010000172.1, read on the forward strand.
CATCTTGGTCTTTAAGGAGTAGATACCCACCAGATGAACCTGTATTACTATTTTCCCAACCAGATAGAGAACTTACACCTTCTCCTGAGATGCTATACGGCAAACCTGTTACATATACGCTATTCTTTGAGCCGAAGTCTAAGGTATGGCTTGAGCCGTTGTTAGGCTTGATTTTGATATATGCTTTATATTCGCCAATGGCAAGGTTGTTGTACTCTGCAGGCTGGTTTGTAACATCTCCAAGAGAGGAGTATGCTGCGCCATTGATGCTCCACATTACCTCCGGTGTCTCAAAATATGGAGCGTCCTCTACTGCCATATTGAGTGTACATGTATCAAATTTGATAGTGTTTGCGTAGTCGTTTACTTTATTAACAGTGCCGTCGCAGTTGTTATAGTTTGAGTGCATCTTAAACTCTGCAGACGGGATGCCTGTTACAGTAACGCTCTTTTCAAGGGTTTTTACGCCGTCAAACTTTGCATATACTGTATGCTCGCCTGATGCGACCTCGATTTTATTGCCACTCTCAAGGTTTGCCGGATTACCGTCAACATATACTGTAGGTGTGCTGCCACCAGAGTAGCTATAGCCCTCAAGATATATATATCCGCCATCAAGAGAGCTTGCGCCTGTAGCTGAGAACTGCTTGTACCAAGAGTTTGCACCTGAGAGATTTATGATTGTCTTCTCTTTTGATGCTTTGATGGTATATTTCTCAGTCTCAAGCAAATCGAGCTTTGCATAGACTGTATATTCGCCGGTGCCGACATATACTTTGCCGTCATACTCTATAGCTGCCACATCGTTTACAAAGATGATAGGTGTACCACCTGAGTAAGAGTAGCCATTAAGGTAGATACAGCCAGCATCAAGGCTTGTCTCTGTATTGCTCAAAGTATAGTATTGGTTGTACCAAGAGTCGATACCCGAAAGAGATAGGGTTATAGCGGTCATTGATACGGTAACAGTATGCTCCTCGGTTGTAACCATCTTATCGTCCTGGCCTATAGTTGCATATACAGTATGCTCGCCAGAAGAGGTAACGGCAATTTTATTACCCTCAAGCAGTGTTGTAACCTCGCCGTCGAGATACACAGTAGGCTCTCCATGCAGATACTCAAGACCGTTGATATAGATATATCCAGGCTCAAGAGTAGTTGCTGTATTGCCAAGGGTGTAGTAGTCGTTATACCAAGAGTTTACAGAAGAGATTGTAAGCTGTGGCTGATACTCCCAAGTGATATTTACGATATATCTGTCGTTTGCTGCAAGACTCTTCTCTGCAGTTGTGATTGTCTTTGTCTCAGTGCCGTCTGTAAGGGTAATCTCAAACTTGTCAGTTCCTGGCAGCACCTCAAACTGAGCAAGATAACCCTCAAAGCCCTCCTCTGTTGAGATAGTAAAGTTCTCGTAATCTGGAGTAACGGCGAAATTAGCCTTTTTTGTAGCTGTATTATAAGTGAAGGTATAGTATCCTGTAAATGGATTCTCTGTAGTTATAGCAACTTTATCAACAGGGCGAGTGCCTCTGTTCTCGCTATTTTTATCTGCCCAGACTCTAACCTCGATGCAAGCGGTCTTTGCCTCAAGCTCTACGCTTCTAAGCTCAGAGAGACTACTTGTGTGCATGCCTGCCAAAAGTGGCTGATATACACCATCTTGAACAGCACTTACTGCGTCAAGAGTACAGAATCTTGATGCAGCTGTTGTTGTGTCAAGGGTTACAACAGATGCAGGATATATAAAGAGGTATGGATTGCTGCTACTTGAAGAGTATGCAAAGCTGTCGCATCCAAATTTGCCATTATCCTTGAGAGTCATTGCGTTGGCAACAGTTGAATTGCTGTCAAACTTTACTAAGTGCATACCTGCAATGGTATCATCTGCAAGCCAATTCCAAGAGCCTTCAGCATCATAGAGACGGCTTGAGAGAGTTGTAGCATCAACCTCTACAGATGCTATGGCGTAGTCTGTAGCAGGAATCTCCGGTGTAATCTCCTCAATATCATAGCTCTTTGAGCAACCAAAAAGAAGAGAACAAGCTATAAATGCAGTAAAAAATCTTTTCATACTAATACTCCTCCTCTGTGTCGTTAAGTTTTGCTACTGAAAAATCCGAAGAAGCCTGAAATCCCGATTCACAGGCAAAAATCTCGATGTCAACGGTTGGGATTGTGTAAACTCTTTTCATATTACTATACTATTACATTTCTAATTTTAGCAACGCAAAAGCCTAGTGGGGTAGTAAACGATCAAATTTGGAGTAACTCACGTTTTAGAGTATGTTTAAAAGTACAAGAAAAGGGCGATAGCAATGAAATGATTAAACGTCCTGATGCTGCTTTA
>JAFWBN010000011.1 GCA_017507075.1 Alistipes sp.
ACCTTCCCATTTGTGCTTAGAAGGGCGTAGATGCAATGCCGCGATTAAGCCGAGGGCAATTAAGCTTGCTTGAATTGCCGAGGCGCAGCGGTGAAAAGCCCCTGAAAGGGGATTAACGCTCGGCAAAAATGCCGACGATGGGCTGTACTAAGCGTACTGCTCATTGTCGGCACTTTTTGTTAGCGGAAGCAGGTATGCCCTTATAAGTGCAAATGTGCCACTATCACGGCAAATAATTTTACCTCTTAGGTTGCAACACTATGTATGGCACAATCATCTCCTCCATAGAAATTCCTCCGTGTTGGAAGGTGTCGCGGTAGTAGCGGATATGGCGGTTAGCGTCGTTATTATAGACTAAGAAGTCGTGGTTATAGGCGAAGATATAGCTTGATGTAAGGTTGCTGGATGGCAGTTGTACCTCTTCTGGTTTTGTGATTTCAAAGACCTCTTTGTGGTTATATGCCAAGTTACGACCTGTTTTATATCGCAGGTTTGCAGAGGTCTCTCTATCGCCCTGTACGCGCACGGGGTTATCGACCCTGACTGTTCCGTGGTCAGATGTTATAATAACGGTATGACCGCGTTCTGAGAGCATTTTAAGCAGCACAAACAGCTCTGAGTGTTCAAACCACGAGCGGGTAAGTGAGCGAAAAGAGGCATCCTCCTCGGTAAGTTGGCGGATTATCTCGGTCTCGGTGCGGGCATGGGAGAGGATATCAAGAAAGTTATAGACGATAACAGAGAAATCTGCATCGTATATTCTCTGAATTGTATCTATCAGCTTTTTCCCCGACTCCGGGCGTACGAGTTTATCGAAGGTAAGGCGATAATTTTTGCCCATCTGTTGCAGTTGACGGCGCAAAAACTGCTCCTCATACATATTTTTTCCACCCTCTTCATTATCGTTTAGCCACTTATCGGGCATAAGTTTATCTATAGCAAGCGGCATAAGGCCTGCAAAGATTGCATTACGGGCATATTGTGTAGCTGTTGGCAGAATTGCGCAGTAGAAGTCATCTATCTCCACATCAAAGTATCCGCGCAGCATACCGCTAATAGTGCGCCACTGGTCATATCTGAAGTTATCTATAAGCAACAGTGTAGTCTTGGGATTGGTATCTACTGTAGGGATAATTTTTGTTCGCATAAGAGTATGCGACATAACAGGCGAATCGCTATCACGATTGACAATCCAATCTTTATAGTTTCGGCATACAAAGCGGCAAAATGTCTGATTAGCCTCATTTTTCTGGTACTGAAGCACCTCCTTAATACTCTCATCTGCCGACGCGGAGAGTTCTATATCCCAATTTATCAGTTTTCGGTAGAGGTTGCACCACTGCTTAAAGGTTGTGGCGTTATCTACCATTTGTGAGATACGGCCAAACTCGGCACGATAGTCTGCCGTAGTCTGCTCTGTAACAAGTTGGCGCGAAAGGACATGTTTTTTTACAAGTAGCAGAATTTGGCTCGGATTGACAGGTTTGATGATATAGTTCGCAATTTTAGAGCCGATAGCCTTATCCATAATATCCTCCTCTTCGCTCTTTGTTACCATGATAACAGGCGTAGTAGGTCTGACATCTTTTATAAGAGGCAGTGTCTCAAGACCTGTCATACCCGGCATCATCTCATCGAGGATAATCATATCATAAGCCGTCTGAGCCACCATATCTATTGCATCGTAGCCATTATTGCAGGTATCCACCTCGCAACCTTTACTGCGCAGTGTAAGAATATGCGGCTTGAGAAGCTCTATTTCGTCATCAACCCAGAGTATTTTTGCTATTGTATTCATCTGTCAAGGCTATTTATTACATCAATAATTGTCGGATAACTATTTGTCAAATTTTCTCTCAGTTTATCTCTATTGCACTAGACCGCAGCCTCTATATCTTCATCACTCTGAGGCACTGTATCCTCTGTTTGGCACTCCATCTTAAACCAATAGGTCTTTTTCAGTTCCCACTCTCCATAAACGCCGTAGGCATGCAAAGTATTGCACAGCGGGGCTACAATTTTCGCGCCCTTTACGCCTGTCTCCTCCTCAACCTCTCTCAGCGCAGCGGTTGCAGCATCCTCTCCTGCGTCAATATGTCCCTTAGGCAAATCCCAACGGCCACGACGAAAAATCATAAGGTATTCATCTTTAGGATTTACAACAACGCCACCTGCCGCCTCAATCCACTTAAACTGAGAGGCAAACCGCTCAAAAGCGGACTCTACATCACTGCACGGAACAATAAGAGTGTTGCAGGATTCAAAAAATTTGATTACTTTCGCCCTTGTTAGCTCTGTTTCGGCAATAACTCGCCCCTCTCTCTGAACAAAGTCAGAGGCGGGTACAAAGCTAAGGGCGCAATCTGTAAAGTAAATGGTAAACATATTGCAAATTTAGTAAATTATTTGATACAATGAAAAGATTTTTGATTATGGCAACACTCTTGGCAGCTCTGAGCAGTTGTTCCGAGCCTGCAAAACCGCTACAAATCGACAATGCTCTGACCTCTGAAGAGATTACTCAGGCAAGACTCACGCCAGAGGTTATGTGGAAGATGCGCAGAGTTGGCAGCAGCTCTCTATCTGCCGATGGCAGCACTGTTCTATACACTGTAACCGACTACTCTATGGAAGAGAACAGGGGCATCACTCGGATATACACTCTTAATTGCGAAAGCGGTGAGTGTAAAGCACTTACAGACACATCTTCAAACAATACTGCCGCACGCTGGGGCAAAGACAACTCTATTTGGTTTTTATCCAATCGCAGTGGTGCTATGCAGATTTGGAAGATGAAAGCCGATGGCAGTGATGCAGTGCAAATCTCAGATATTGAGGGTGGCGTAGAGGATTTTGGTGTAAGTGCAGACCAAACAGCACTATATTATATAAAGGGTGTGCATGTAAAAGATATTTGCTCAAGAGATGTGCATAAAGATATGCCGCACTCCAAAGCCCGCATATATGATGATTTGATGGTACGCCATTGGGACTATTGGGACGAGGGTACTTATCGCCATATTTTTGTAGCTCCATTGGATAAAAACGCCCTTGGTGTGGCTCGTGATATTACGGGAGAAGATGCAGCTTGGGATACCCCGCTTGCTCCATATTTCGACGGCAGCGAGATTGCTTGGCACCCTTACAGCAAGCAGATTGCATACACTTGTAAACCTCTGACAGGCAGAGAGTATGCCGTATCTACAGACTCGGATATTTTTATACACAACATCGAGTCTAACAGCACCATAAACATCTGCAAAGAGGCCTCTGAGAGGATGAAGTTTAACGGCAAGGCTGTAAAGCAGGAGTTTGTCGGATATGACAAGTATCCTGTATGGTCTGATGACGGCAGCAAGATAGCCTTCCGCAGTCAGCGTCGTGCAGGAAATGAGGCAGACAAAGAGCGTCTGTTTATCTACGATGTAAAATCGGGCGAGACAAAGGAGCTTACTGCCAACTTTGACTACCACGCAAACAATGTTGTATGGGCAGATGAAAATACACTCTACTTCATCGCTCCAATAGAGGCTACACACCAGATTTGTCGCGTAACTACAGCCGGAAACGATGTAAAGGTTATCACATCCGGCGACCACGACATTACCTCATTTACAATCGCAAATGGACGATGTGTGGCAACAATGCAGACAATATCAATGGCAACAGAGCTGTTTGATGTCAATCTTCAGAGCGGAGAGATGAAACAAATCTCAAATGTAAACTCTCACATATACGACAATATCAAGATGGGAGAGGTTACAAAGCGTTGGGTAAAGACCACAGATGGCAAGCAGATGCTTGTTTGGGTAATTCTTCCGCCAGATTTCGACCCTGCAAAAAAATACCCTACACTACTCTACTGCCAGGGAGGCCCTCAGAGCGTTGTGTCTCAATTCTGGAGCTATCGTTGGAATTTCCAGCTTATGGCTGCGCAGGGGTATGTTGTAGTGGCTCCAAATCGTAGAGGATTGCCATCTTTCGGTCAAGAGTGGCTTGACCAGATTTCGGGCGACTATTCAGGTCAAAATATCCGCGACTATCTCTCTGCTATAGACGATGTAGCGCGTGAGCCATGGTGCGACAAAGATAGACTCGGATGCGTGGGTGCTTCATACGGAGGATACTCTGTATTCTACCTTGCAGGGCACCATCAGAAGCGTTTTAAGGCGTTTATTGCACACTGCGGAATCTTCAATTTTGACTCCATGTATGGCGAGACCGAGGAGCTATTCTTTGTCAATAACGACTATGGTGGCAGCTATTGGGATAAGGGCAACAAGACTGCTATGCGCTCGTATGCCAACTCTCCACACAAGTCGGTTGATAAGTGGGATACTCCGATACTTATCTTTACGGGCGAATACGATTTCAGAATACCTTACACTCAATCTTTGCAGGCATTTACAGCCGCTAAAATGAGAGGTATTCCATCCCGACTTGTGGAGTTTGAGAACGAAGCACATCAGGTCTTCAAACCTCAAAACTCACTTGTCTGGAACAGAGAGTTCTTCGGTTGGTTAGACAAATACCTGAAATAACCGATTTTTATAGGTCAACGCCGCTTGCTATCACTGATAGAAGCGGCGTTTTCGTGGGTAAAAATCGCCTGTTCGTTGAAATTATTTCTATGAAATAGGCAAAAACCCTATTTTTGCGGAGCAATTGCAGAAGTATGATTAAAAAGTTTAGTAGATACTGTTTAGCAGCTGTGGTGCTGTTTTTTGTCGCATGTACCGCGGAGAGGGTCGAAGATACGACTATCTCTGAGGGCAATGACGGCAAAATATTCGTATCTATTGGACAGAGCATAAACATAAAATCCAGAACCGCCTTAGACCAGGACGGACGCTCGTCTATCTGGACGGCTGGCGACAAAATAGCCGTTTGGGCAATGGACTCAGAGGGGAATATGGATATGACCGCCTCTCCATTTACCCTATACAGATTTACCCAAAGCCTTAATCAAGCAGTATTTTCAGCATTTATCGACCCTTTGGAGTCGGAGACATACACATACTTTGCCACCTACCCTACCCCAACCTCCGTTTCTGGAACTGAGGCTATATACACAATCCCTACAGAGCAGGATGGTAGTAAATTTGTTGGCAGTTGCGATATTATGGTTGCTGAGCCTGTTATCGGTAGCGCACTGACTGAGGGTACTATCTCAGACTTTAACTTCCACTTTATGCACAAGATGCACGCTCTAAGAATCGTGCTACCTAATGATGGAAAGTTAATGGACACCCCTATTGACCGTATTGAGTTTACCTTCCCTTCTGCCGTTGTGGGAGATGTTACGGTGGATGCAACAGACCCATACACCCCTGCAACCCTTACAAATGGTTCAAAACAGCTGAACATCAGCATACCGGAGGGATATAAGGCCGGTGATTATATTTGGGCAATGATTTTCCCAAAATATATCAGAGGAGAGGTTAAGTATCGCGTCTATGCCGGCGACTATATCTCTGTGGAGAGAAGCATAAACTTTACTAAAAATGCTCAAGAGTCCCATATCTCACCACTGAGCTTTGAGATTCCTGACCCATATCTGACAACAACAATCACTATTGCCATAGATGAAAATCATCTCGGCGAAAATCCTACAAATGTCTCTATTACAGATATTTCGGGCAATCCTATAACAATAGCAAACGCAGATTATAATTCAGGCAGATTTGATGTTGTGGTGGAGGGTGTTTTAGATGGACCTTCGCTTAAGGGTCAGCAGTATATTGTACGCTTTGAGAGCGCAAATGCTGTTGTCAATCAGACTATAACCCTGCCGGCAATACAATCTTATCGTCAGAACGATGTTGCTGTAGATGTCCCTTATCTGCTGTTTGAGGATTTCTCTCAGGCAAAGGCTTACGAGCAAAATGATGCCTACACTCCTTCCGGAAATAGCGAAGACGGTGCAAGCTACAGAAAAGGCTATTTACTTGATGGATACATGTCAAGTAATGGTTGGAATGCTGCACGATTTAAGATTGATGCAGGTAATTGTATCCGACTAAATGTGCGTTATCAGTCAGGAGCATGGATTGTGGGTCGTTATTGTGGACGACTCGATACTCCAGCCCTAAAGTCTCTGAAGAGCGGTGCAAATGTCAAGGTCAAAGTAGATTTTGATTTGGCATGCTATGTTCCGTTTGGTTACAAAGTGGGTATAGGAAGTATTATGGGTGCAAATGAGGTATTGGATGATACCAACAACTCTGTAACATACTACCAAATCTCCAAGCATACAAGCAGCGAAAGTAGTACGCTTAATGGAGAAAACCAGAACGACATCAATGTAGAATACACCTCGCCTACATTTGTCAGAAATATTACAGAGGATTCGTTTAAGGGCGATTTCTGGTCTCAGAGCGTAAATATTTCCGGTTGTGGGCCTACTACACGACTCACCTGGTGGCCTTCAACGACTCAAAACGGAAGCTATTCCGGTGCCAACTGCGTATATTACATATATATAGATAACATAAAGATATCAATCACACAATAATCAATAAATAAACAAAACAAACAATAATAATAACCAATAATTAACAATTATGAAAAAACTATTCCTCTTTGCAAGTGTTGCGCTGATGGCTATCAGTTGTCATAGGGATAACCCTGTACAACAACTGTCAGAGTGTGGCACAATTGCAGTTACTGCATCCGCATCAGGTGATGTTGTAACAAAGACAGGAGAGGAGGCTGGCATTACCTTAGAGACCCCTCTATCTGCCGCCTTTTCACTAACAATTAAGGGAGACGAGGACTCAGAGGTTCCTGAAGTTGCCGGCTTCGAGCAGACTTGGTCTTCACTCTCAGGTTATGACCCCGATGAGCAATACTACACCGCAGGTTGGTACACCGTATCAATCGAGTGTGGTGATGCTACAGAAGAGGGTTATAACAAGCCTTACTTTGCTGCGTCAAAGCATGTACAGGTCCTTGACCGTAACCGTACAGTCAATGTAGAGCTTACTGCAACTTTGGGCAATGCTATTGTAGAGGTTCACACAACAGAGAACTTCCGCAACTATTTCCCAACTCGTGAGTTTAAGCTGACAACTGCCACAAATGAGTTCGAGCTTACTGAGGGTGGTAGCGAAGAGTATCTGTTTATTGCAGCACAGAGCAATGTAAAGATTGATTGTACCTGCATCCGTCAGGCAAACCTTGCTGCAGGCACAAAAGAGACTTTAGCCACACAGACTATTCCTACTGTATCGCCTAAGACTCGCTACAAGGTTACATACGACTTGACAAATATTGGTAATTTGGCCATTACAATCTCACTCGATGAGACAATTCTTGAAACTATCAATATTTCTCAAGAGTTAAATCCTAACGCATAAAACATTACAAGATATGAGACTTTTCAAGACTACACTATTATTGACAGCACTTGCAGCCTTTATGGCAGTAGGTTGTCATAGAGATATTCAGCCAAATGTTGAGCTGAATCCGGAAAAGGGCTACTTACAGCTCTCAGGTCTTAATGTTGAGTGTGTTGCCGACCACAGAGACGATAACGCAAACGCAGCAACTCGCAGCGTAGCAACTCGTGCGGTGGATATTAACACTTTCGACTGCTATATCCTCGACCAGAGTGGCGCACAGATTAAGACCTTCAAGTATGGCGAAAGACCAGGTGAAGCGATTGAACTTGATGCAGGTAACTACATCTTTAAGATGGTTTCTGGTGTAATTCCTGATGCAGCGTGGGAGACCCCTGTATATGGTCTTACTGAGCCATTTACAATTGTTCGTAAGCAGACAACACAGCTTACTGAGCTTGTATGTACACTCCAAAATATTCAGGCTACAATCGCCTATTCAGCAGACCTAAAGAGCTGCTTGAGCGACAATACAACTGCAACTCTGTCTATCGGAGAGGCATCTTTGGTTTACTCTATGTCAGAGACTCGCTCTGGTTACTTCAAGGCTGTCAATACAACAAATGACATTGATTTGCTTATCAAGGGTATCTATACTCCTGATATTGAGGGTGCTACAGCCAGCGAATTTGAGTTTAACACCACCATCAAGGATGTTAAAGCGGGTCAGTGGAGCGATATTCAGCTCTATATCGAATACTCTGGTGAGGGTGGTATCAGTCTGAGCGTTACTATCGACGGCTGGGTTGTTGATGAGGTTGTTGTCTTTGATATAAGCCAGCACATCTCAGAGACTCCGATTGTTGATGACGACGACAAACCGACTGTTGTTCTGCGTGATGGAGATATTGACGCTCCAATCTCGCTCTACGCTACCGATTTCGACTCAAATGGTAACTGTACAAAGGATATTATCATCGATATTTCAACACTCTCTACCATCGCAGGTTTGACTGTTGATATGTCATCTACAAATGGTGAGTTTATCTCTTCACTCTCATCTTTCAATATTCCACAAACATTTGATCTCTGTAACGCAGGTACTGCAACTTCGGCACTTAAGTTGATGGGTCTGCCTGTAAACGACCAGGTGCTTGGTCAGGCTGCTGTAACTTACGATATTACAGGTCAGATGAAACTGCTCAAGGAGTTTGGTGGTACACACTCATTTAAGTTTACTGTAACTGATGCTCAGGGTGGTGCTACAGAGAAGACTCTGGAGATTGTTGTCGAGGGTGGCAATAGCGGTCCATCTGTTACTTGGAAGGGTGGATATGACTTTGGTACTCGCCACATTATTACAGACGACCTTACTGTTGATTTGTCAATCTCTGTACCTTCAGGTATTACTGCATTTACTGTAAGAATCAACTCTGAGGTACTTGACGCTAAGCAGCTTAGCAGTGTTGGTCTTTGCGATGTTCTTGACTTGTGCGATCCTTCCAAGTCGTATGACTCAACTCTTGATGACCCTTCTATGACTGATACTTCATCTGTTCTCCCTACATTGAAGAACTTCGGATTTATGCCAGACTCAGGTCAGGTTGATGATAGCGGTCAGACTATCTATCTCGATACTTGGAGCGGTCAGACATCAGGTGATTTGAGTATTACCAACTTCCTTGGTCTGCTCAAGATTACAGGTACCGGTACTCACGACTTTACTTTCAACATTACAGATGCTGATGGTAATGTACTCACTAAGACTCTTATGTTGGAAACTAAATAATAAGGCAGGATTATGAAAAAGATATTGAATATTGCAATATGCGCACTCTTTGCGCTTCTCAGCGTATCTTGCCATAAGAACGCAGAGCCGGAACTTGAGATGGCCGCTAACGAGGGTGTTCTTACGCTAAACATCAAGTTCCCTGAGTCAAGAGCATCTATCGACCTGAATACATCAATCTCGCTCAAGGTGTATCGTTACACTACTGTAGCAGATGAGGATGGAGTTAGAGAGAAAGAGCTTGTTCGTAAGTATGACTCTTTGGGTTCTATTCCTGAGTATATTTGGCTTATAAAGGGCGACTACTGCGCTCAAGTTAAGATTGGCGACAAGGTTCTTGCCTCTTTCGACCAGAAATACTATGAGGGTAGCAAGGACTTTACAATCACTCCAGGCAGTATCGCAAATGTGGAGGTTACAGGCTATATGGTTAACATCCCTGCATCTGTAAAATATGATGCAACTGTAGCAAAGCACTTCACAGATGAGTTCTACACCTATGTTTGCGCTGCAAACGAGTTCAACCTCGACAATGCAAAGACAAACAAGGTGCCTACTCTCAAATTTACAACTGACGCGACAGGTTACTTTATCCTTCCTGACGGTTGCACTAATTTGAGCTGGTATTTCTACGGAAGTGATGGCACAGATGAGATTATTCAGAGTGGTGTAATTAAAAATGTTGTACCACAGAAGGCTTACTCTTTGAAATTTACATATTCAAAGGATGCTCCGGGTAACCTTATCATCACTGCTACCGTTAATACAAACCCTGACCACAGAGTTGATAAAGTTCCGTTCAGCCCAGACCCAACTGTTAAGGGTGATGGCTTTGATGTAACTCAGACCTATAACTATGTAAGCGGTACTCGTACATACACCGTTGCAGCCCTTGATGTTATCAAGCAGCTCAATATTACCTATGGTGATACTGTACTTGACCTGCTCAACAGCACTTATGACGGTATTACAGTTACTGAGGTATCTGCTAAGGAGTACACAGTAGCACTCTCTGAGGCGTTCTTCGCTAACTTCAGTGGTGGTGTTCAGGAGTTCGCCTTCCGTATTAAGGATAACAGCGGTGGTATCGGTTATCAGCCTGTAACTTACAATATTCAGGGTGTTCTGCCAATCAGCACATACGACTTGTGGTTCAATACAGCAGACTTCTCTGCAGTATCGTTCTCTGCGGAGAATATTAAGATTGGATACCGCTTGTCTGGTGGCAACTGGACATACCTTAATGTAAGTGCTGCAGGTGCTGCAAACACATACAACGCAAGCGCAACAGACTTCGCAGCTGCCAAGAGTTATGAGTATGCCCTGTTTGCAGGCACAACTCAGATTGGTAAGTCTCTGACTATCACAACCCCTGCAGGCGCACAGATTCCTGACGCAGGCTTCGAGGCATGGTCAACTCACACAGACAAGGCTGTCTGCCCTGCTTTGGATCCAAACAACGCCTTCTGGGATACAGGTAACCACGCAACAGCAGGTCTTACCGGAGATCAGCTTACAGTATCATCTTCTGATGTTCCGTCTGCATCTACAGGTTCACTCTCTGCATACATGCACTCTATCAAGGCGACTGTATTTGGAGTTGGTAAGTTTGCTGCAGGTAACCTCTTTGTAGGTCGATTTGTACAGATTGCAGGTACAGGTGGTATTGTAGAGTTCGGTAAAGAGTTCAAGTTTACAGCTCGTCCTAAGGCTTTGAAGTTCTGGATGAAGAACAATCAGGGTACTATCAACGAGGGTAAGCACACTACAGGTACTGACCTTGCAAAGGTATATTGCTGCCTTACAGATCGCAAATTTACCGTTAATACAAACGACGAGACAACTCTCTTCGCACCAACACTTGAGACCGAGGGTATCCTTGCAACAGCATCTTGGGAGAGCACAGAGTCTAAGAGCGAGTGGACTCAGATGACTCTAAACTTCGAGTACAAGGAGGGTGTAACAAAGGCTCCAACACATCTGGTTCTTACATTTAGCTGTAGTGGCTATGGTGATTACTTCACCGGTTCAACAGATAGCTACATGTATGTTGATGATGTAGAGTTTGTTTACTAATATTTTCAAGTTCTGCCACTCTCTTTACAGAGTTTGGCAGGACTTTAACTGACTGATACGCATGTATTCAAGCATAAAAGCAGTAATTCTGACTCTGGCAATTGCAGTGTCGTTATCGGCTGCTGCTCAGGAGACGACAATATCGGTGGCAGACTCTCTTGCCACCGATGTTGCTCCGAGTGCAGAGGTCGCATATCGCCGTGAAATCAGAGATAATAGAGGTATATCAAACCTCAAAAACCACATTGTCCCCAAAGGACAGTGGGTTGTTGGTGGTAGTTTGACATACTCTACACATACCAATAACGACTACAAGTTTTTGGTAATCGAAGGAGTGCAATCCAAAGGTTACTCTGTAAAAGTAAGTCCACTTGTTGGTTACTCGCTTGTACCTAACTCCATCCTCGGAGTGAGAGGTGCATACAGCCGTTCACTTCTCAATATGGATTCGGCGTCGCTCAATTTGGGCGAGGGAGATGCTGCACTGAACTTTGGTGTGGATTACTACTATATGCTCAGACACTCTTACACAGCCTCTGCTTTCTGGAGACAATATATCCCTCTTGGAACATCTAAGCGCATAGGTCTTTTTGCCGAAATGCAACTGACAATGGGTGGCTCACAGTCTAAATTTGAGGAGGGCTCCCCTATCAGAGGTACATTTTCAAGGGGTTTTGACATCTCTATAGGCGTCAATCCGGGTATTGTTGCCTTTATGACAAACAATATGGCCATTGAGGTAAATATAGGCGTACTTGGATTGGGATACTCTCTGAATCGTCAGGTGCATAATCAGATTACTACAGGAAAGACATCATCCAGCATGATGAACTTCAAGGTTAATCTGCTATCTGTAGGTATTGGTGCTGCATTTTATCTCTAAAATATCTGACTATGAAGCGTTTACTACTTACACTGCTTATTAGCTGTTGCGCTATCTCAAATCTATATGCGCAAGAGTCAGAGCCGCTATCCGAGTTTAAGGTTGACTCGATAACTATGGCGGGCATAGAGGATGGCACTATAGTGAAAATGGAGAAGAAAAAGCGTGGTATCTATCGTATAGACCGCCAGATAAACAAAAACATGTTTGTCTTCAAAGGCGAGTCTATGGCGGGTATTACAGTCTCCTATGGTACAATTGATAGCGAGGATAGTGATTTGGGTCTTATTATAGACCAAATCAACCTCAACGGCTCTACATTTTCACTAAAGCCCTTCTATGGTTACACATATAGAGATAATAATGCTATTGGCGTGCGTCTTGGTTATACATACGCAGAAGGAGGACTTGATAATGCAGGCGTTAATCTTGGCGCGGCAAATGATATCAATCTCTCTATAAGCAATATGTTTTATAGCAACCGCGCATACTCTATAGCACTGTTTCATCGTTCCTATATGCCACTTGACAAGAAGAGTCGCTTTGGACTATTTGCCGAGTGTGAGTTATCAGGTGCTTTCAGTCGCTCTGAGTTTGACTATAAGTCCGGCGAGAGCATAAAGAGCAATGTATCTGATAACTACCGACTAAAGGTTAGTTTTGCACCCGGAATTGCTATGTATGTATTCCCAAATGTATGCGCAAGTGTATCCTTCGGACTTGGAGGTTTGCAGTACAAACATATCAAACAGATGGATGCAGAGCATAACTATACAGGTAAGCGCGACTTCTCGAAGTTGAAGTTCGGACTAAACCTTGCCGATATAAATATCGGTGTAACAATTCATTTGTGGAACAAGAAAAAGGATAAGACGCTGTTTTGATTTTTATGAGACGACTTGCAACACTTATCGCTATAATCTCAGCCTTTTGCTCCTGCATTAGAAATGATGTGCCATATCCGATAGTAGAGTTGGATATCACAAGCATTGCTATTGAGGGTACAGATGGCGAGGTTGTAATAGACAGAGTAAATCGCAAAGTTATAGTTCCTTTAGCAGAGACAACAGATATTCGCAATGTCAAAATCACAGCCATAGAGTATAGTGAGGGTGCAACAGCATCACGCGAAATGGTTGGTTCTTTTGATATGCGCTACCCTCAGTATGTAACCCTTTCGCTCTATCAAAACTACGAGTGGGTCATCACTGCTACGCAGACAATAGACCGCCGTTTTACCGTTGTAGGTCAGATTGGTGAGACTGAGTGGGATGTTCCTCGAAATATTGCCAAAGCCTTCCGTCGCTCCGATTTTGGGCTTGACACTGTTACTGTTACGCAATTGCGTTTTGGCCCAAAGCCTGAGTATGACTATCCCGATGCCTCTGCAATTAGGGATTTTAGCAATGCCGAGCATACTCATACAGCAATTGTTGATGCCTATGGTCGCAGAGAGATTTGGAGACTTATCGTAGAGCCAAAAGATGCTCAAGTGGACTTTACAAGGGCCGTAGCAGGTGCTGAGGTTATATGGCTTAAAGCTGTCGGCATAGATGGAGCTCAGACAGGTTTCCGCTATCGCGTAAAAGGCAGTGAGGAGTGGATTGAGGCTGAGCAGAGTTGGTATAGCTCTACGGGTGGAGTAATTGAGGCTGCAATTCGCCACCTAACCCCTCTAACAGAGTATGAGGTTGTTGGATATGCTATTGCTAATGGCGAGGAGCAGCGTTCCGATATTAGGACGCTTACAACCACAACAACTTTTGCACTGCCAAATGCAGGGCTTGAGGATTGGACCTTCTCTGACTCGGTATATTATCCATATAAAGATGCCTCTGAGGCTTGGTGGGGAACAGGTAATCCTGCATCAAAAATCGCAGGTATAAACCTTACCACACCTCATACAGAGAATCTGCCTGAGGGCATGAGTGGTACTTGTGCGCAGCTATGGTCTCAAAAGGCAAATGTGATGGGTATCGGTAAATTTGCTGCAGGAAACCTCTTTGCCGGAGCCTTTGACCGTATCGCGGGAACAAATGGACTTGTAAACTTTGGTCGCCCATATACCCTACGCCCTACAGCTCTCAAAGGCTGGGTAAAATACAACCAGGGAACTGTTGACTGTACATCAAACAGCACCAACAGCTCACTACCAAAGGCTGGAGACCCCGATAGCGGCAGCATATTTATTGCCATAGGCGATTGGGACTACAATATATATGGAGGCACACCGGAATCGCCTGTGCTTGTTGATACTCGCGACGAAAAAACCTTCTTTACGGCAACAAATCCGGGTATTATCGCCTACGGAGAGCTGCATTTTGATGCTTCATGTGGTTGGCAACAGTTTGAAATACCTCTTGAGTATAGAGACTTTGACCGCGAGCCGACTCATATCATAATTGTATGCTCCGGCTCTCGATTTGGAGATTATTTCGTAGGAAGTACACAATCAATTATGTGGCTTGATGAACTTGAACTGCTGTATGACTATAAATAGTTCTCTTAAAGAGTATATAGAGCGGGAGATTATCCCGCTCTATTTATCATTTGATAAGGCTCACGGCATAGACCATGTTGAGCAAGTTATATCTCAAAGCCTAAAGCTCTCACAGAGCTTTAATGTCAATATTGATATGGTCTATACTGTCGCCGCTTATCACGACACAGGTCTCTGCCAAGGCAGAGAAAAACACCATATAGTCTCTGCCGAAATTCTTGCCGCAGATAGAACTATTTGCCAATATTTCACAGATGATGAGATAAAAATAATGTGTGATGCCGTCGAAGACCATCGCGCATCCTCTAAAAGCGCACCCAGAACAATCTATGGACGAATTGTAGCCGAGGCAGACCGATGTATTGACCCCCACACCGTTATCAGGCGAACTATACAGTTCGGCCTTGACCACTACCCTACCCTTAGCAAAGAGGAACACTTTGCAAGATGTAAAAACCACCTGCAAGAGAAATATGGAGAGAACGGCTACCTCAAACTGTGGATTCCAGAGTCTGATAATGCCCTCCGCCTTGAAGAGCTAAGGGCAATCATCAAAAACGAGGATAAACTGACACATATTTTCGATGCTATTTTCGACAAGTAAATAGGCACAGAGAGCGAAACTAAAGCCCTTAATACTGCGCGCGCTGACCTTAGTGTCTCTAAGGACTCTAGGGTCTCTAAGGACCTTAGAGACGCGCGCCCAAGATTAAAGCACCCCTCCGCCAAATCAAAGCACCCAATTTGTCGTCAGAGTGCGGCAGGTACAACGCTCGGCAAAAATGCCGACGATGGGCTGTACTATGTGTACTGCTCATTGTCGGCACTTTTTGTTAGCGGAAGTAGATGTCGTGCTATGACGACAAATTAGACAAATTAGGCAAATTACAGATGCCCCACACAATAATCCACCATCTTCTGACGAATAAGAGTTGTTGCAGATGGCATCATAGAGTGGTTTTGGTCGGGATAGACCATCATATCATAGCTTTTGCCTGCTCTATTTAGTCGGCGGCACATCTCCATACTATTTTGGAAGTGGACATTATCGTCTGCCGTACCGTGCATAATAAGCAGTCGTGTTCTATCGGATAGTTTCTCTGCATGTTGCAATGGGGAGTTATCGTCGTAGCCCTGAGGGTTATTTTGAGGCAGATTGTTGTAAATCTCCGTGTAGATGGTATCATAGTAACGCCAAGAGGTTACAGGAGCTACGGCTATTGCCACCTTGAAGAGTCCCTCTCCATGCAATGCACAATTTAGGGCCATAAAACCGCCATACGACCAACCATAAATACCGATTCTGGATTTATCTATATATGGTTGAGTTGCAAGGAAGCGGGCAAATGACAATTGGTCTTCATACTCCTTACGGCCCAAATCGGCATAAGTACATTTCTTAAACTCTTCGCCTCTAAATCCTGTACCTCTACCATCGCAACAAGCCACAATATATCCCCGTTTTGTCAATGCATCCTCCCAATCAACGCTCCAACGGTTACGCACAGACTGAGACCCTGGACCTGAATACTGTGTAAGCAATACAGGATAGAGTTTTGCCGGGTCATAGTTCTCAGGCATCTGAATATAGTAGTTAAGAGTATCACCTCTTTCGGTTATAAACTGCTTAAAGTGTCGTTTTGCCACCTTTCCTGCAGCGGCTACACTTGCACGGCAATCTGCCAAAGTATCTATAACCTCTCCTTTGCAATTATTAACCGTAATAATATTTGGAGTATCACTATCAGAGAAGGTGCGAATATAATACTTCATGTCTGCCGATGCTGAGATGGTATTAAAACCACCCTCCGGTGTCAGCAAGTGTCTATTTTTACCGTTAATACCTATTTTATATAGGTCTCGCTGCAGAGCAGAGCGTTCTGTGGATGTATAGTAGATATTTTTACCATCTGTACCAACAAAAGATACAACCTCCCACTTTCCGCTTGTTATAGCACCAACTCTTCCCTTTTTTACGCTATGGAGGTATAGGTGCATCCAGCCTGCAGTAGTCTCCTCTTTGACAATAAATCTATCTTTGTCAATAAATGTTATAGTGGAAGAGTTTGGTCGCTCTACATATCGTGGAGAGGTCTCGCTGTAAATCACCCTCTGAACACCATCATTACCCTGTAATACCACCTCAAAGAGATTTTGCAGGCGATTGACTCTATAGAAATATAGCTCTGCCCCAGGAGTCCAAGCGATATTGAAGATATATTGGTCGCTCTCAGCCCCTACATCGACCTTACTCTTTACTCCGCTTGCAATATCATAGACATAGAGTTCGACAATAGAGTTACTATCTCCCGCCTTAGGGTACTTAAATGAGTATGCGCGATTGTAGAGTTTATCATCAAACCTCATCATCTCAAAAGTGGGCACTCGGCTCTCGTCAAAGCGCAGATATGCCACCTTGTTGCAGTCGGGCGA
>JAFWBN010000173.1 GCA_017507075.1 Alistipes sp.
CTTCCGCTAAATCAAAGCACCTATTTGTGCTTAGAAGGGCGTAGATGCAACGCTCGGCAAAAATGCCGACGATGGGCTGTACTAAGCGTACTGCTCATTGTCGGCACTTTTTGTTAGCGGAAGCAGATATGCACTTATAAGTACAAATGCCCAATTTGTTGTCAGAGTGGTACATTTACCACGCTCGCCCTGAGAAACAACGAAGGGCTGTACTTACGGTACTGCCCTTTGTTGGGGTGAAGGGTAGCGGCAGTAAATGTGCCGCTATGACAACAAATTAACAACAATTCTCCTCATATCATCATACTGTTCCTCCATACTTCGTAGAAGTTTGTATTGAGCATGGGTGCGTACAAGGTTATGGGTTGGATATGCGATTTTATAGTATCTATCTCCGTCAATATAGTCCATCAAAAAGCGTAGCACCTGCTCAAAGGTGATATATAGGCCTGAAAAGGCAAGCCACTCAATCTCACTCTCTGTCATTGTTGATTGTCTCTCAGAGAGATAACCCTCAGCATAGGCTCGGAACATGTCAATATTCATATTTACATTGTCAAGGTCTGTATCATCCTCTGCGCCTGTATTAGTATATGAGCGGATTGCATCGCCAAAGTCATTTAGCGAGGTTGAAGTCATCACCGTATCAAGGTCTATAGCACAAAGAACTCTATCTGTTGCCTCATCAAAGAGTATATTGCTGATTTTTGTGTCGTTATGGGTTACACGCATAGGAATTACGCCACTCTCGACAAGGCTCCAAAAGTCAAGCATAGTCTTGCGGCGAGACTCTATCCACTCTATCTCCTCTGTAAGTTCTGCCACCCTTGACGCTCTATCTGCGGCAATAGCCTCATCCCACTGATTAAAACGGTGGCGAATATTATGAAAGCCCTTTATTGTCTCATTAAGCGGGGTGGTAAAATCGGCAAGCAGGCTCTGAAAACGGCCTATACCCACACCTCCCTGATACGCCAACTGCAAGGAGTCCGCGCGCTCATAACTCTTTGAACCTTCGATAAATAGGCACATAGCCCAAAAATTACCGTCTCTCTCAACATATAATTTGCCGTCCAGAGCAGGGATAACAGTCAGTGTATGTCTAAGCGGGTCTGCAACTTTAGCCTTTATATGGGCTGTTACGGCAGCGATGTTATCCATCATACCGGCAACATCTGGAAAGACATTGTGATTTTTTCGCTGCAAAATATAGTTCGGATTGCCATCCGTTGTGGTAACGATATAGGTATCGTTAATAAATCCCTCTCCAAGCTGCTTGATAGAGAGAATATCGCCTTGAATTGCAAATGCCGAGGCGATAGCTGTAAGTTGTTGGTTATTCATCTTCTTTAAAGGTCAGTTGTCCAAAATATTCGGGTCTATGGAAGTCGGGCTTAGCGCAACCAACAGCCGACCAACTCATAAAATGTGGATGCAGCAGATTATCGCCACACTTATACAAATTTGCCCTAAGTGTCTTAGGCGCAGAGGTTAATCCTAACACGGCAAAGGGTATAATCTCTGCAATCCACCACTGCGACAGAGAACAAATATCAATCTTTTTATGCTCCAAAGAGCCAAAACGCACGATAGATTGCAGTGCCGAGTCCGAAAAATGCGTCGCCTCCTCCCTCGAAATTCTCTTTGCCGCAAGCAAAGTACCTATAGCATTGCACTCAAAGTTGTAATACCCCTCCCCTAACGGATTGGCAACAAAAAACTCTACACAACTATCCTCCCAAACCCTGCCGTTATTATTAAGCTCTACAGCCCTTAAATGCTCCTCCGAAACATCAAACATCACAACTAACGCCGTAGCCGAATAAGCCATGCGCGCCACAACATCTGGAGCATAAGGAAACTCAGAAGCCCAATTGTGCGAAGCAAGCGGCAAAATCGCCCCCTTAGATAATAATACCTCTCGCAACTGCTCCGAGCCAAATTCTGAAATATCTGCAATGTACGGAATCTTCATCTGTGCCTTCATATCACAAAGATAACAAAAATATAATAAAAAACACAACTACCCACTTTTTCGAGTACAGCCTGCCTAAGTACCGCCGCTTTTTGAAAAAAGCGGCACCAAAAACTTTCAGCAAAAACTTCGTTTTTGGGCGTGTGCGGATTTAGGATAGCCTAAAGGCTATTACGCTATAAAATAGAGCCTTACACTTTCAAGCAAGCTTGAGTGTAGGCTCTATTTTCTACCGTACCACCTACGGTGGCGTTCCCTAAATCCGAGTACAGCGAAACTTAGTTTATTCTGTCGGCGCGCTATTCTATGTCATTAAGGGCTGAAAGCCCGTTGCTATTAAATGCCATTTGCCATCATTCCGC
>JAFWBN010000012.1 GCA_017507075.1 Alistipes sp.
ACATTTTACCCTTTTCCTGCCATTTTTACGCAAGTTCTTTGTATCTTTGCTACATGAAATTGCAATCAAAAATTACCACCATAATACTTTTAGGCTGCGCTTTAGGTTGTTTTGCAGCCGCTGAGGCATTAGGCCCCATATTATTTAACCTTGAGAACGGGCTTAACATAGCAGATGCTCTAAGGCTTATCTGCCGCGCTATATTCTACTCTTCTATAGTAATCACACTGTTGCTATTCTTCAAACGGCGCAGTGCTAAATGGATACTCTGGGCAACTATCATCTATTCGTTTTTTGCATACGCAAATCTTCTATGTTTCAGAGGTACAGGACTCTATCTACCTATATCATTGATATTTGATTTTCAGCAACTTGGCGGTTTAGGGGGCAACATTATTGAGTGTATGCGTCTAAGCGACATTTTATATATTGCAATTATTGCTCTACAGGTTGTTTTTTGCAGGCTTCTTGAGAAAAATACTGACAGTTTGGTATCCAAAAAGCTATTTTTTCTCTCTTTGGCTGTTGTTATCTTTACGGGCATTCCATCTTTTGGAATTTCAAGAGTTGTGCAGGGCGAGAGACTTTTTGAGAAGATAGAGTGGCTTATCGAGTGCGAGCCGACAAGAGTATATAAGATTTACGGCATACCACCCATTGTCTGTCACCAGCTGCTTGGTGAGTCGGCAGAGAGGGTAAAACTGACGGAAGAGGAGAAAAAGGCCATTGATGATATTGTAAATTCGCGCACCGAAAACCTCAAAACTCTTGGCACA
This sequence comes from Alistipes sp., assembly GCA_017507075.1. Lineage (GTDB taxonomy): Bacteria > Bacteroidota > Bacteroidia > Bacteroidales > Rikenellaceae > Alistipes. Next base: position 777 of record JAFWBN010000012.1, read on the forward strand.
AGCAGACAGAATATCGTCGTTATGCTTATGGAGTCGCTCAACAGCTCGGCTATAAACCCTCAGGTAATGCCGACGCTATACTCTCTAAGTAAAGAGCCGAGTACACTCTATTGTAACAATGTCAAACAACTTACCCAGGGTGCGATGTCTATAGGCGGACAGCTAACTGTTCTATCGGGTCTTTCAGGCCTAAGAACATCTGTCTTTTGTGCCGATTATCCCGACAATGTATATCCTTCATTGGCAAAAGAGATGAAGGCGCGAGACGGCAATACATATACATACGCCGTTGTCAGCACCTCACGCAACTATTGGAGACAAGATGCGCTGTGCAGAGCTATAGGCATAGATAACCTATTTGACAAGCGAGATATTGCAGAGCATTTTAATATCAGTCAGCTAAGCGACCTTGAGTGGATAGACGACAGAGAGGTATTCGGCTTTGCAGCCTCAAAACTGCCCGACCCTGCAACACCTTTTATGGCTCTTATTGTCCCAAGCAATATGCATGCGCCATATAGTTATAAAGAGAGCATAAAGTTTGAGTACAACCCGCCTCAATCGAACAATGATGCCACTACAGAGTATTTCCGTAGGGCTGCATACCTCGATTTACAAATTAAGGCGTTTGTCGATTCGCTAAAGGAGCGCGGTCTGTATGATAATACACTTATCGTTGTAACCTCAGACCATCAGATACCTACTCAATCACTCGAAGAGGAGTTGTGTGGTACACTGAGTCCATATATTCCTGCCGTATTTATCAACACAGGGCAGAAGTGGCAAGAAAATGACAATTTGACATTTTGTCATAGCCAGATATACCCGACTATACTATCTCTTGCAGGCATCACGCCTACAAAGTATGCCGGCTTGTACCCTCCGATAACAAATTTCAAGGCTACAGCCACATACGACTTTGAGAACTTAGACTATGCCACCACTTTGGATAAGCGCATTGAGACTATATACAACCTCGAAGAGCTTATTATCCGTAGCGGCTACTTTGGAACAAATAAAGACTAACCTATATGAACAATCAACGAATCGTTTTTCTCGACTTTTTGCGCGTAGTGGCGTGCTTTATGGTTATTTTAGTACACTGCTGCGAGCCATTTTACCTCGGAGGTAAAGGAACATTTATTGCAAACAGCTATGACGCTCTGTGGGTAACAATCATTGACTCAGCACTGCGCTGTGCCGTTCCGCTCTTTGTGATGACATCAAGCTACCTGCTCTTTCCTTTGCAAATTGAGACCTCAAAATTCTTCCTCCGCAGAGTCGTTAGGGTAGTCATACCGTTTATCTTCTGGAGCCTTATGTATGCCCTTATTCCTATGTGGGGATGCAGCGAGGGTTTTGATAGGGTAGGCAATCTATCAAATTTGCTACTCAATTTTAATATGTGCTCCGGTCATCTTTGGTTTGTCTATATGCTTTTGGGCGTTTATATCCTCATGCCGCTGCTCTCTCCGTGGGTCGAGAAGGTTTCAAAGCGTGGTGAGGAGATTTTCCTTGCAGCGTGGGCCGTTACGACAACCGTTCCGTTCCTGCATCAGGCAGCTTTGGCACTTTTTGGTCGCGCAGAGGTCTATGGCCAGGCAAATTGGAACGAATTTGGTACATTGTACTATATAAGTGGTTTTATCGGCTATCTTGTCGCAGCACACTATATCCGCACATACATAGATTGGTCTTGGAAAAAGACCCTTTCTGTAGCAATCCCTATGTGGGCTGTAGGATACGGCATTGCAGCACTTTGGTTCTGGAAACAGATTCCTACAGAGTATCCTGTAAATCAGAGCATCGACCTTGCTGTGCTTATGGAGCAGAGTTGGAGATTTTGCTCTACAAGTGTAGCTATGACAGCCTTTGGAGTATTTCTTGTATTTAAGAAGATAAATTGTAGCGGTATTTTATATAAAATCATACAGCCGGTGTCAAAAATCAGCTATGGAGTATATCTGATGCACATGTTTGTCCTTGTGCCTACGCTCGCTTTAGTATCAACATGGGGCTTTGTTACACCTATTACCATTGTGCTTTCTGCAGCAATTACACTTATAGTATGCTCTATTATAGCGTTTCTCATATCTAAACTTCCTGGCGGAAAATATATTGTCGGATAATGCGCAAAATAACATTTTTTCTACTATTCTCACTCTTTAGCCTATGCTCCACAGCTCAATATCCCTTTGAGCCGTGGAGCGCAAACATATCCGTAAACAGTAGCGATATTGACAAATACGGCATAAACAACTGCTTTGCTGAAGAGGAGATTTCGCCAGCCGTTTTTGCCCGCATGAAAGGCAAGAGTTATAAAGATGAGTGTACTATTCCACTTAGCGAACTAAGATATATCAAAGTGCTGCATATAACCTTAGAGGGCGAGATTAAAATGGGTGAAATGGTTGCCAATAGAGCCATTAGCCGTGATTTGGTTGCAATTTTCCGCGCGCTCTTTGAGGCTGGATACCCTATAGAGCGCATGGTACTTGTGGATAACTATAATGCAGACGATAACGCCTCTATGCGGGATAATAACTCTTCGGCATTTAACTTTCGCTATATTCCTACAGGTGGCAGACTCTCTGCCCATAGTAGAGGCATGGCCGTGGATATCAATCCGCTCTACAACCCTTATGTCAGAGAAAGAGATGGAAAAATTACCATTGCACCTATCGAAGGCAAAGATTTTGTAGAGCGTAGTGGTGCCTTCCCATACAAAATAGACAGAGATGACTTGTGCTGTCGCCTATTTCTGCAGTATGGCTTTGAGTGGGGCGGAGATTATAAGACAATTAAGGACTATCAACACTTTGAAAAGAGATAAACAATGCTAAAAATCGGAGACAAAATGCCGTACTTTGAAGTTGTAAACCAAAACGGCGAAAAGGTTACATCAAATGACCTTATAGGACGCAAAACCATCATCTACTTCTATCCAAAGGATAACACAAGCGGCTGCACTGCTGAGGCATGTAACCTAAGAGACAATTATCAGGCACTTGTCGCAAAGGGATATAATGTTGTGGGCGTAAGCAAGGATAGCGCAACCTCACACCGAAAATTTATCGACAAATATTCTCTGCCTTTTACGCTGCTTGCCGACACTGCAACAGATATGATACAATCCTTTGGAGCTTGGGGAGAAAAGACAATGTATGGCCGAAAATATATGGGAACCATGCGCCGTACATACATCTTCGATGAGCAAGGTGTTCTTACCCAAATCATCGAAAATGTCGATACCAAAAACCACGCAGCACAAATCTTAGAATAAAAAATTTAGGCGTATGCTAACATACGCCTAAATTTTAGAAATCATACGGCTCTATCGCATCGGCATACTCTTTCCAACCATCGGCAGCCTTGTATGCATCCACCGATGTACGTGGTACATAGATTTTACGGTCTGTAGCGTTGTTTTTGAAAGCACCATAGTGTACAGTAGGAGGAGTTGTGCTTTCACAGAATACGCTTATCAAACCAGTGCATCCTTTGAAAGTTTCATATCCAATCTTTGTTACACTATCAGGAATAGTAATGCTTATCAAACCAGTGCAACCAGAAAAAGCACTATCTTCAATCTTTGTTACGCTATCAGGAATAGTTATGCTCGTAAGACTTTTACATCCGCCGAAAGCACACTTGCCAATTGTGGTAACACTATCTGGAATAACCACACTTGCAAGGCTGCAGTAATTATAAAAAGTGTATTGTTTTATTACTGTAATATCATTTGGAATTACAAGATCTGTAACTTTCTCTCCATTAAGATATAGATACAATTCTTCTGTGTTATACCAATCATAATGACCATGACTATAGAAAGGGTTACTACTCCAGTCGTTAAAATTTATCTTACACCACGCTGATAAATCTGTTATATGCACACTTGTAAGACAATTACAATCTAAGAATGCCCCATATCCAATCGAAGTAATACTATCTGGAATAGTTACACTTGTAAGCCCACAGGAGTAGAATGCATAAGTGTTAATCGTAGTTACATTATCTGGAATAGTTATACTTGTAAGGTTAGGACACCACGCGAAAAGATAATTCTCAATAGTGGTTATACCACTACCAAGAGTTGCACTTGTAAGACTGTCGCAATAAGCAAAAGCACTATCTTCAATAGTCTTTACAGAATTTGGAATCTCTACACTTGCAAGACTTGAGCAATGACCGAAGGCTGAATCTCCAATAGTAATTACAGAATCTGGGATATTTATAGTTATAAGATTATTGCAATAACAGAAAGCTGAATCTCCAACGACAGTTACACTATCAGGAATCGTTATCTTTATAAGATTACCACAACTACTGAAAGCAAAATCTCCAATAGTCGTTACGCTATTAGGAATAGAATACTCTGTACATCCCGCAGGAGCAAACGAGTTTAATACACCACTAACAATCAAACATCTGCCATCTTTTGACGCAAACTTACCCCTAAATTCTGCAAGGTTTGGACAGTTATTGAAAGGATTTATCCCAATAGATTTAACACTATCTGGTATAGTTATATTTATAAGATTATCGCAACTCCTGAAAGCTTCATTTTCAATAGTAGTTACTCCATTGCCTATAGTTACATCTGCAAGGCTACTGCAATCAGCAAAAGCAGAATTTCCAATAGTAGTTACAGAATCTGGTATTGTTATATTTGTGAGATTAGAGCACATCCAGAAAGCAGACTCTCCAATAGTAGTTACATTGTTACCAATAGTTACACTTGCAAGGCTACTACAAAAACGGAAAACTTCATTTCCGATAGTAATTACACTATCTGGGATAATTACATTTACAAGATTGAAACAATTATCAAAAGCATTATTCCCAATAGCAGTTATACTGCCTGGAATAGTTACACTTTTAAGACCACTACAATCCTCAAAAGCATAATTCCCAATGGTGATTACGCTGTCTGGAAGAATAATATTTGCAAGATTAAAACATGAGCTAAAATAGTAATCTGTAATATTTGTTAAGGTATCATCAAATCGTATTACACCTTTGCCATTTTCATATTTATTTGAAACAATATTTATATTAGACATGTACTGAGGATTGACAATTTTTCCATCCGTTGTTGTGTACCAAACCTCATTATCAGGTATCTGTGTCGGGTCAATATTATCCAAAACATCCTCATATTCAACAGATTTCATCGGCTGTATAACATTTCGACAAATCGTAATCTGTTTGTCTGTAGTTTGATGTATCTGCGTTCCATTTTCTGCTATTGCTGTAACGGTTATACCGTTTGTAAAGGTTTGAGGCAGCAGGGATATATAAAAATCAGTCGGCGTTTCAGAGAGTTGTACTCCTTCACCTAAGTCAAGAGTAATCTCAGTTTCAGCATCCCACTCATTTGCAAATTCAGAGGTAAGGTCTCTGTAATTTACAGCAATTTCTCCTGCAATATGCTCATTATTATTACCACGAAGAGTGATTTTGGTAAGCTTTTCGCTGCCTGTAAACTGCAATTTAATCCAACCACAGATACTCTTAAGCTGTATATTCTCGCTTGTTCCAACACCAACCATTATACTTGCTCCAACACCGTAGCTGCTATCTTTATAATATTGTGTTGTAGGAATTATTACCCCTCTAATTTGTTGTGCGGACTGTGAATGTGTATTCAACACATAATATGGATATACAACGATAATTTCTCCTGATGTATCAGGTACTTGCTCTTTAGGCACAAGAATACCCTCTTTAGCTCCTGTTTCTCCATAATACTCATAGAGGGTAGGGTAGTAGTCATAAAAAACTCCTACCTCATCGCCCTTTGTCCATACTGTCTGGCAGTTTTGGTCAAGCTCTACGCGCGACTGACTGTCAAAAGAGATTTTGAGTGCGCCAGGAATAGAGAGCGATAAATCCTCGGTTGTATCGTTTGTACATGCCGCAAATAACGATAGTGCAAGTAGGAAAATTGAAAATTTCTTCATGGCTACCAATCAATTTCAGGGTTAGTTTCAGGATTCTCAAGTGATGTAGCAAAGCCGCGCTCTAATTTCAAAGAGAGAGACTTCATTTTGGGCGGATAGTAGAAATATTTATTCATAATATCGTATAATTATATTACAAAGGTAACATTTTAGCCCTGATAATCAAACTATTTACAAAAAAAAATGGGGATGACTAAAAGTAAATTAGTCATCCCCGTTTTGTTAGGAGGCTTAATAAAAAAATGTAGTTTTAGAGCAAAGCCTCGATTTTTGCCTGCAAATCGTTGCGAGAGATTGCGCCAACATGCTTATCTACTACCTCTCCATTTTTGATAAATACAAGGGTAGGGATATTGCGTACTCTATAGACTGCCACAACATCGTCAGAACTATCAACATCGCACTTACCGATATTTACCTTATCTGCATAAGTCTCAGCAAACTCTTCAACAAGTGGAGCGATAGTGCGGCATGGACCACACCACTCTGCCCAAAAATCAATAACCAAAGGCTTAGAATCAGCAATCAAAGCCTCATAATTCTCATTTGTAATTTGTAGTGCCATAATTTGTTTATTTTTAAGTGTTTATTGTGTTTATTTTAACATATACTTTATATTTCTACGCTCCAAGAAAGCTCTTAATACATCTGTAAATGCCACTCTGCGTTTCTTTGCGTGCATAGCAACACCAACACCCTCCTTAGAGTCATAAACAGAGACACTCAGTACACTTTTACCCTTAGAGTGTTTTACTACATCTGTCAATTCTGTTATAAAATCCTGAGTAATATCGGCAACATCTATGCTCAAGGTTATGCGTTCAAGATTTTCGACCACATCGCCAAGTTGGGTAATAGAGCCTATATTAAAGTAGTATCTTGTAGTAGGGTTTTGCTTATGTACATCATCTTTATCGTATGTTACAAAAGAGCGCACATCGCCACGAATAAGCAGGTAGTAGTCAGGATGGAGGAAATTTCTAAATCTCTCAAAATCCTTCTTCTTAAACCAGAAATCATGCTTACCATTATAGTCCTCTGCAACCATTATTCCATATTGACTTCTGCCATCTGGCATAGTGCGTTCCTCGCCCGAAGCAGATACACAAGCCATTACAAGTTCCCTGCCCACATTATCCTCTAAATGGTCCAAATCGGCAAGAGTTGCGTTACAGAACTGCTCAATTATAGGTTTATAGTCATCAAGAGGGTGCGAGGAGAGGAACAGACCTACAACCTCTTTCTCTTTGCCAAGTCTTTTCAGCGTACTCCACTCGTCGCATTGAGGCACCGCCGGGCGTTGAATTGTCGAGGATGCATCTCCGCCAAACATGCCGAACAGACTCTGCTGTGCGTTGAGTTTATCCTCTGTATAACGCTGGCCATATCTCATAAGCTGCTCCAAAAACAGCACTGCAGAGTCTTTGCTTTCTGGCGCAAAGAATTTACAACGAGAGAAGTCTGTAATCGAGTCAAAACAGCCCGCATAGGCCATATTTTCAAGACATTTACGATTGACTACAGAGGAGTTAATTCTCTCAAAGAAGTCGTAAATATCCTTATATGGTCCATTTTTATCTCTCTCTGCGATAATAGACATTGCTGCAGCCTCTCCAACACCTTTAATGCCCCCAAGACCGAAACGAATATCGCCCGCAGCATTAGAAGAGAAACGCAACATAGACTCATTAACATCCGGGCTAAGCACCTTGATTCCCATCTGCTGACACTCACTGATATAGTCCGTCAGCGACGAAATATCATTGATATTGCTACTCAGCAGTGCCGCCATGTACTCTGATGGGAAGTTTGCCTTCAAATATGCAGTCTGGTATGCCACCCAAGAGTAACATGTTGCATGAGACTTATTAAAGGCGTATGAAGCGAATTTCTCCCAATCTGCCCAAATCTTCTCAAGGGTATCCTTGTCATGTCCGTTGTGCATACCGCCCTTGATAAACTTTGGCTTTAGTGCATCCAGCTTATCCTTGAGTTTTTTACCCATCGCCTTACGCAGAGTATCCGACTCACCGCGCGTAAAGTCGGCAAGCAGTCTTGACAAGAGCATCACCTGCTCCTGATACACCGTAATACCATAGGTATCCTTCAGGTACTTCTCCATAATAGGAATATCGTACTCTATAGGTTTACGGCCCTGCTTTCGGTCAATAAAGTCCGGAATATAATCCATAGGTCCTGGACGATAGAGGGCATTCATGGCGATAAGGTCCTCAAAAACACTCGGCTGTAACTCCCTCAGATACTTCTGCATACCCGGAGACTCAAATTGGAAAGTACCAACCGTGCGACCATCACAATAGAGACGATATGTTGCAGGGTCATCGATAGGGATATGGTCAATATCTACATCCACACCCTTAATGCGTTTGATATTCTCAACCGCATCTTTCATAATAGAGAGGTTTTTCAGGCCTAAGAAGTCCATCTTGATAAGACCTGTATCCTCAATTACCGAACCCTCATATTGCGTTACAAGAATCTTCTCGCCACTCTCTTTATCCACAGCCGTTGAGACAGGTACCCAATCGGTTATATCGTCCCTACAGATAATTGTACCGCAGGCATGTACACCCGTACCTCTCACATTGCCCTCAAGCTGACGAGCATACTTCAGCGTATCGCGCATTATTGGGTTATCCGACTGTTCGGCAGCTTTAAGCTCCGGCACAAAGGCTATTGAGTTAGCAAGGTTTACCTTGAGCTGCTTATCCTTATTTTTAGGGTCCTGAATACGCGCAGGGATAAGTTTACACAATCTATCGGACTCCGAAAGCGGTAGTTTCTGCACCCTGGCAACATCCTTAATAGCCATCTTTGTAGCCATTGTGCCATAGGTGATAATATGTGCAACCTTCTCCTTTCCATATTTATTGGTTACCCAATCCAGCACCCTGCCTCGACCCTCGTCGTCAAAGTCGATATCAATATCAGGCAGCGAAATACGGTCAGGGTTAAGGAATCGCTCAAACAGCAAATCATATTTTATCGGGTCTATCTGAGTAATACCAAGACAGTAGGCTACAGCAGAACCCGCTGCAGAGCCTCGTCCAGGGCCTACCCAAACATTTAATTTCTCTCTTGCCGCAGCAATAAAGTCCTGCACGATAAGGAAGTAGCCAGGAAATCCCATGGTCTTCATAATGTGCAACTCAAACTTTATGCGCTCAGCCACCTCTGCATCTAACGGGTCTCCATAACGCTTTTTTGCGCCCTCCAATGCCAAATGAGCAAGATAGTCTGCCTCAAATTTGATACGATATAGTCTATCATATCCACCAAGTTTATAAATCTTCTTCTCGGCATCCTCTCGGCTCATTATCTTATTGCCGTTTTCGTCCGATGTAAACTCATCGAACAAATCCTGCTCTGTAAGACGAGAACGATACTCCTCCTCTGTTCCAAACTCCTTAGGAATATCGAACATAGGCATAATAGGGTCGTGGTCGATAGAGTAGTTTTCGACCTTTTCACAAATCTCAACCGTATTTGTAAGTGCATCCGGGAAATCTGCAAAAATTTCGTTCATCTCAGCACGAGTCTTCATCCACTCCTGCTTAGAGTAGAGCAGACGCTTCGGGTCGTCAAAGTCATGGCTTGAGTTGATTGAAATCAGACGGTCATGTGCCTCTGCATCATCCTCCTCCACAAAGTGAACATCGTTTGTGCAAATCAGCTTAATGTTGTGCTTTTGAGCTAACTCCACAAGATACTTATTTGCCTCCATCTGCAACTTATAAGTATCATGATTTGCCCTCTCAACTGTAGCCTTATGCAACTGTAACTCAAGATAATAATCATCCCCAAACAGCTGCTTATGCCATAATACAGACTTTTCAGCCTCCTCTAATCTTCCTGAAAGAATAAGCTTTGGAATCTCGCCTCCAATGCACGCTGAACAACAAATAATACCCTCATGATACTTCTCCAACTCGGCATGATCTGTTCGTGGACGGTTGTAAAAACCATCTGTCCACGCTTTAGAGACTATCTTTATCAGATTTTTATAACCCTGCTGATTTTTTGCAAGCAGTATAAGGTGCCAACCACCTTGGTCCTCCTTGGCACTCTTCTGAAGCAGCCCATTGCGTGCCACATAAACCTCACAACCAATAATAGGCTTGAAATCGGGTATTGCAGCCAAATCGGCAATCTTCGCCTCCGCAACAGAGACATTAAAGCCAAACTCAGACTCCATGCTCTCCACCTGCGCAAGATGAGACTTTATACGCACAAGCTCCTCATTATCCTCCATAGAATAAGAAGTTGCGTTATCCACCACAGCCTGCTTTGCCGCAACCTCTGCCGCCACACTGCTCTTGTACTCCGCCAAATCTGCATGCTCCAGCAAAAGCTCTTTCATGGCACTGCTGAGCTTTGTGAGGGACTTTATCTTGTCGTGTTTCTGAGAATTTTTCTTCTTTACATAGTTCCAAAACTCCTTGATACCATACATATTACCGTGGTCTGTAACGGCAATACCGCGCATCCCGTCTTTCAGAGCTTTATCAACAAGTCTTTGGATGCTGGCCTGTCCGTCAAGCAGCGAATATTGAGTATGTACATGAAGATGAACAAAATCGTGCATAGTAAATCTATATTTGCTACAAATATAGAACTTTTTTCTGAGATTCCATGGCAAAAAAGTTGCAAGTTTTCAGTAAAATTATTAAATTTGAAATGCAAACCTTAAAACATGTCAAATTATGAATGCTCAGGAAATGGTTGTTATCGCCGAGTACAACTCTTATTTAGAGGCTGAGATGGCAAAAAGTATCGTTGCAAGTGCCGGTATTCATGCAGAAATCAGAAACGAGTACATGTCAACCGCCTATGCTGTAGCTATTCCTCCGCAACTACTTGTAAGTCAAGAGGATGTAGAGCAGGCTAAAACACTGCTTAATCTTCATCCTTAGAGTTCCATATACTCCATGAGGCCTCGGCCTGAGAGTAGAACATTTGAGTCCCCTCAATGGTTGTTGCGCCACGCTGCGCGCCTTGTTTCAAGAACTCTGTTTGTGCAGGGTTATAGACAAGGTCAAATAGTATATGTGCATCCGTAAGAGCATTATATGGCAGTTGCGGAGAGACTGTTGTATTTGGGTACATACCAACAGGTGTGGCATTGACTATAATGGTCGTATTTTCGACAACTTTGTCTGTAATATCCTCATAGGTAATCACACCCTCTGATTTATGCCTTGAAACCAAAGTTACACAAACACCCATCTGCTTAAGAACAGCAACAACTGCCGCCGAAGCACCTCCCGTTCCAAGCACTAATGCTCTTTTACC
>JAFWBN010000174.1 GCA_017507075.1 Alistipes sp.
ACTTTTTTGAAATATTTTTTGCCCTAAAATCACACTTCTCTACTACTCAGCAAGTTAGCTATCAAAATATTTTTCAACGCCGCTGCTATTATATATAATATATATAGGTATGGCCAAAATATGGTCGTTTTTTGGTATATAGTAAAATTTTGTTACCTTTGTAAAAATTTAATAATACTTAAACGATATGAGGCGAATTACTACAACCTTTCTACTATCAATTCTATCTATCCTCTGCATCTCTGCACAAAGTATTGAATACAGCGGCACAATAAAAGACGCATACAATAAGCCCATAAACAAAGCCAGAATATATGCCGAGGCGGGTAGAACTGACGCCAATGGATGTTTTAAGATTGAGACAAAGTATGGTCGCGCGATACTTGTAGCCGCAGATGGTTACACAGACCACAAGGTATCACTCTACACAGACCCTATCTATTGTATAAAACTTGATAAAATAGGCAGTAAGACTGACGACATTATCCCTCAAGCTCTAAAAACCGACTTTGAGAAACCATTGTATATTGTAAATGGTATCTACATCGACAAATTCAAAGCTAATAATTACACCGACAGCCAGATTCTAAGTGCCACAACAATCAAGAAATGGAACAAAGAGGTAAAAAAGGTATTTGCAGACACAAACATTGACAAAATTGATGTAGAGAAGCGCGGTGTTGTTATGGTAACGCTGGCAGATGGTGTTACACTCAACTCAAAAGATAGCAAAGGTAAGTACACAATCGTAGTTACCGACAGCAATGGCAACCCAATTCCAGATGCTATAATATACACAGACAGAGACAGAAGCGATGAAAATGGTGCTTTCTCTTTCAAGGCAAAGCCTAATCGCCGTGTAATAGTAGAGGCCTCAGCAAAGTATGTGTCTAAGCACTTTACACTCACAGAAAACAGCAACTTAGATATTGTACTGCAAAAAAATGAGGCATACCCTCAAAATGTTAATATAATGCCAGCCTTCCGCGGCGGAGGCATACAAAATTTTAGAGAGTGGATTATGGAGTACATGAGCGCAGAGCTGATGGGTACAAGAACATACTACGACATCGAAATCCATGCACGATTTGTTGTGGGAACATCTGGAAAAGTCGTCAGCGTAGATATTATAAAAGAAAACCATAAAAAAATCGCCTACTCCGTAAAAAAGGCTATATACGACTCTCCAAAATGGACCCCCGGCCTGCAATATGGCAAAAAAGTAAGCGTCTCGTATGTAATTCCTATCAAAATTAGAGCCAATATGTAATACTCTAAATACCGCCTAAGAACTGCCCGCTTTTTCGAGAGCAGCAGCCTAAGTACCGCCGCTTTTTGAAAAAAGCGGCACCAAAAACTTTCAGCAAAAACTTCGTTTTTGGGCGTATGCGGATTTAGGATAGCCTAAAGGCTATTACGCTATAAAATAGAGCCTTACACTTTCAAGCAAGCTTGAGTGTAGGCTCTATTTTCTACCGTACCACCTACGGTGGCGTTCCCTAAATCCGAATACAGTGAAACTTAGTTTGTTCTGTTGCGCGCTATTATATGTCATTGAGGGCTGAAAGCCCGTTGCTATTAAATGTCATTTTTGTCTCCGTCGCTCAATTAAAGTTCAACCTCCGCCTAATCAAAGCACCCAATTTGTTGTCAAAATAGTGCAAATACAACGCTCGACAAAAATGCCGACGATGGGCTGTACTAAGCGTACTGCTCATTGTCGGCACTTTTTTGTTAGCGGAAGTAGTTGTGCTGTTTTCACAACAAATTCACAAACCCTTATTTTGTCAATCCCATCTGATCAATCAACGCCTGAGTCTGAGGCTTATGACCGCGGAACTCAACATAGAGGTCCATTGGGTGTACCTTACCACCTGAAGAGAGGAGTTTACGGAAGGCTGATGCGGTTGCGGTATCGAAGATGCCCTTCTGCTGGAAGAGTGAGAATCCATCTGCTGCAAGCACCTCTGCCCACTTATAGCCATAGTAACCTGCCGCGTAACCTCCTGAGAAGATATGTCCGAAGGCGGTAGCCATAGCTGTACCCTCTACAACAGGAACAACCTGAGTTGACTCCATTGAAGCCTTCTCAAATGCCTCAACATCGCCTGTATATGGCTCCTTGAGTGTATGCCATGCCATATCTGTAAGTCCAAATGAGAGCTGGCGGATATTTGAGTATGCGGCAAGATAGTTCTTGGCTGCAACAATCTTCTCAACAAGTTCTGTAGGCATAGTCTCGCCTGTCTGATAGTGTTTTGCCCACAAATCGAGATACTGTTTCTCGTAAGCCCAATTCTCCATAATTTGTGATGGCAGCTCAACAAAGTCGCGATATACGCTTGTACCATTAAGGCTCTCATACTTACCCTCTGCGAGCATACCATGCAGAGAGTGTCCAAACTCATGCAGGAAGGTTGTCAGCTCATCAAAAGTAAGGAGTGATGGAGTAGTCTCTGTAGGTTTTGTAAAGTTCATAACAAGAGACACCAAAGGGCGTACCTCTTTGCCGTCGTCAACACTTGTACCACGGAACTCGGTCATCCAAGCACCTGAACGCTTGCTTTCGCGTGGGAAGAAGTCGAGGTAGAGAATTGCAAGATGCTCTCCGTTTTTATCTGCCACCTCATAGGCTGTAACATCCTGATGATATACGGTGATATTCTCAGCAGGGGTAAAAGTAAGTCCATAGAGGCGAGAGGCAAGCATAAATACTGCATCGATAACATTATCGAGTTTAAGGTATGGTTTAACCATTTCGTCGCTTACGGCATACTTCTCGTTCTTATACTTTTCGCTATAATAACCGAAGTCCCACGGCATAAGTTCACCCTTAAGACCCTGCTCCTTTGCATACTGTGCGATTGTCTGATAATCCTTCTCGGCATACTCTTTAGTCGCTACACGCAACTCCTCAAGGAAAGCGGTAACGGTAGGAGTATTCTGAGCCATACGATTATCCAAAACATAATCTGCATAGCACTCATAACCTAAAAGATTTGCAATCTTGAGTCTGAGTTCTGTAATACGGCGGATATTATCAGAGTTATCAAACTCTCCGCCAAGTGCGCGAGAGTTGTATGCCTTCCAGAGTTTCTCCTTTATTGCACGCTGTGAAGAGTAGGTCATAAATGGTCCATAGCTTGGAGCCTTAAGAGTTACTGTCCAACCCTTCTCGCCACGAGCCTTAGCCTCCATAGCAAGACCCTCTTTTACAAAATCAGGGAGCTCTGCAACAAGCTTAGGATTTGTGATATTGTAAGAGAAGGCATTTGTTGCAGCCAAAGAGTTCTGACCAAACTTAAGAGTAAGGCTTGACAGTTCGCCTGTATATTGGCGATAGAGAGCCTTATCCTCCTCAGAGAGGTTTGCTCCACTTCTAACGAAGTCCTTATAGCTATTTTCGAGCAACTTTTTATCCTCCTTAGACAGACAGAAGCCAGGATGCTCATAGACATACTTCACACGAGCAAAAAGTTCAGGATTCAATGAAATATCATTGCTCAGAGCAGTAAGCTGTGGCTGAATATCGATTGCAATCTTCTGCATTTCGTCTGAGGTATCTGCCTCATTGAGGTTGAAGAACACGCCACCGATACGATTGAGTAGTGCGCCCTGCTTCTCAAGAGCCAAAATGGTATTTGCAAAGGTTGGCTTTGCTGGATTTTTTACAATAGCATCAACTTCTGCACGCGAAACAGCAATTGCAGTCTCAAAAGCCGGCTTATAGTGAGCAAGCTCAATTTTATCAAACGGAGGAGTTTGATGTGGAGTGTCCCACTGAGCAAGCAGTGGGTTTGTGGTGTCAATTTCAGGCAGTACAACCTGTGGCATATCATCGCCACAGCAACCTGCCGCAAGCAGTGATACTGACATAAGTGTAAATAGTGTTTTTTTCATAGTAATTATTATTTGGATTTCTTCATCTTTAACATCTCTGAGACAGTAGGCTCTGCAGCACTCTGCAATGTATCAACCTCAGGCTCTTTCCATAGGCCACGCGCCTTAAGCATCGCTTTTTTATCAGGCTCTGCACCACGGAACGCCTTATAGAGTGTCATACCATCCTTTGAGCCACCCTTAGAGAGGATATTTTGGCGCAAAGACTTAGCTGTCTTTCTATCAAACATATCTCCTGTCTGGTAGAAGGCCTCAAAGGCATCCTTATCAAGCACCTCAGCCCAAATATAGAAGTAGTAACCGGCAGAGTAACCGCCTGAGAATATATGCGCAAAATAGGTGTAGTGATAACGAGGCTCAATCTGCTGTAGCATACCCCTCTTTTGATAAAGTGCATCATACTCAAAACCATCAACATCTATTGGAGTATATTCCTTGACAGAGTGGATATCCATATCGCTGAGTGCCGAGGCGATAAGCTCTACGGTATTAAATCCCTGATTAAAGAGCGAGCTATTTGTTATGCGGGTAATAAATTGGTCGCGTATAACCTCCCCTGTACGATAGTGTGTAGCATAAGTTTTAAGCATCTGAGGTGTGAGTGCCCAATTCTCCATAATTTGTGATGGCAACTCAACAAAATCTCCCTCAACGCCAATAAGTCCACTATATTTCACATCGGTAAAGAGGAAATGCAGAGCGTGTCCAA
The DNA here is from genome assembly GCA_017507075.1 of Alistipes sp. GTDB lineage: Bacteria > Bacteroidota > Bacteroidia > Bacteroidales > Rikenellaceae > Alistipes. The sequence goes on from JAFWBN010000174.1 coordinate 4,610, forward strand.
ACTCATGGAACAGAGTTGTTACCTCATCCAAAGTAAGCAGTGATGGTGTTGAAGCTGAAGGACGGGTAAAGTTGCAGACAATACCCACAACAGGAGTTGTGCGAGTGCCATCTGCCTCATATCTCTGCTCTCTATAGTAACCACACCAAGCACCCTGACCCTTACCTGCGCGAGGATGGAAGTCAAAGTAGAGGATACCTAAATGCGACTCATCGTTATCCAAAACCTCGTATGCACAAACCTCATTATGATACACAGGAACAGATACAGGACGGAAAGTGATACCAAATAGGCGATTTGCAAGGTTAAAGATACCCTGACGAGTATTATCAAGCGAGAAATATGCGCGGATAATCTCCTCATTGAGAGCATATTTCTGTTGGCGTACCTTATTGGCATAAAACCACCAATCCCAAGACTCAAACTTATACCCCTCCTCTGTAAAGTCGTTCTTAAAGAGAGTCTCCATCTCTGCAAGCTCCTCCTTTGCACGCTCAAGAGCAGGATTCCATACCTCATCAAGTAGTTTATATACTGCCTTTGGTGAGGATGCCATCTGGTCTGAGATTACATACTCTGCATAGTTGTTATAACCCAAAAGCTGAGCCTTCTCTGCACGCAGACGAACCATATCGTTGATAATCTGCTTGTTATCAAACTCATCATTATTGTTGCATCGGTTAATATAGGCCTTATAAATCTCCTCACGGGCAGCACGATTTGGAGAGTGGGTAAGGAAAGGTATCATGCTCGGCTTATGGAGAGTAAAGGCATATTTCCCTTTTTCGCCAAGCTCTGCAGCCTTCTCCTTTGCCGCATCACGAATAGGTGTAGGCAGTGCTGCAACATCTTTATCAGTCTGATAGAGAACATAGTTATTATTCTCTGCAAGAACATTACTACCAAAGCGCACAGAGAGGGTTGATAGCTCCTCATTTATGGCCTTTAGTCTCTCTTTCTGCTCTGCATTAAGCAACGCACCGCTGCGAACAAAGTCATCATAAATCTTCTCCGTAAGACGAATTTGCTCGGCATTAAGGTCGCAACTTTTACGAGAATCATATACAGCCTTAACACGCTCAAAGAGCTGATTATTCATAAGTATAGCATCGCTATGGGATGCCAAAAGCGGCATAATCTGCTCCTCCAACGCCTGCAAATTCTCGTTGGTCTCAGCAGCGCAAATCATACCAAAAATATTCGAAACATCAGAGAGCATGCGACCACTACAATCCATTGCCGCAATAGTATTCTCAAATGTTGATTTCTCACCATTTGCCACTATAGCGGCAATCTCCTCATCATGAAGAGAGAGTGCGCGCTCAAAGGCCGGCTGATAGTGATAGTCTTTGATGCGGTCAAACGGTGGAACACCGTATGGCGTGGTCCACTGCTCAAAAAATGGATTAGGCAGCTGCTGGGTCTGCTCTGTACAACTTGTTATTGCCATTGCTGATAATAATATAAACAATAAACGCTTCATATCTTCAAAAAATTGTTATCTTTGTAGCTACAAAAGTAGTAAAAATTTTCAGGCCATGCAATTATTTTATGCCCCCGACATAACTTTACCACAATACACACTCTCTGAGGAGGAGTCTAAGCACGCAATAAAGGTATTAAGGCTCTCTATAGGAGATACTTTGCATATTACAGATGGAAAGGGTAATTTGCACCTGTGCAGGATTGTATCAGATAGCGCAAAACACTGCACTGTGTGCGTTGTTGAGAGTATTAGCAACTTTGAAAAGAGAGACTACAACCTTATAATGGCTGTAGCTCCGACAAAGAATATAGACCGCTTCGAGTGGTTTTTAGAGAAGGCCACAGAGATTGGAACAGACTCTTTTGTCGCTCTTGAGACAGAACACTCCGAGCGTAGGGTAATAAAGGTCGAGAGAGAGACAAAAGTTATCACTGCCGCAGTAAAGCAGTCCTTAAAGGCCTTTCATCCTACTCTTGAAGATATGACACCTTTCAAGAGATTTGTTTCGCAAGAGTTTTCGGGTCGCAAATTTATCGCCCACTGCGCAGAGAGTATTAAGGAGAAGAGGTATCTTGCCTCAACACTAAAGGCTGGTCAAGATGCTGTTATACTGATAGGTCCTGAAGGGGACTTCTCTGCTGAAGAGATAGCTTTTGCCATAGAACACGGCTTTGAGGAGATAACCCTTGGCTGCCAGCGTTTTAGGACAGAGACGGCTGCCGTTATGGCAGTGGCTATGGTCGCTGTTGTAAACTCTGTAAAGCTCTAACATTATGATTTGGCAGTTATTTATATCCTTTCTAAAAATCGGAGCCTTCACCTTCGGCGGCGGATATGCCATGGTGCCACTTATAGAGAGGGAGGTTATCGAAAAGCGCGGCTGGGCAAAAGCAGAGGAGTTTTTGGAGCTACTTACCCTCGCTCAGTCTGCTCCAGGACCTATTGCGCTCAATACTGCCGTTTTTGTAGGCTACAGAGTGCGGGGATTTTGGGGTGCTATAGTTGCCATATTAGGTATTGTTCTGCCCGCCTTTGCCATAATACTTACAGTAGCAATATTCTTTGCCGACATACGCAACAACACAACTGTCGATGCTGCCTTTAAGGCTATGCGTCCCGCTGTAGTAGCTCTTATAGTAGCTCCGATTATAGGTTTGGCAAAGAGCATGAACAAATATCTGCTCATAGTCTCTTTGGCTGTGGCTCTTGCCATCTGGGGAGTAGGTGTATCGCCTATATATCTGCTATTTGCGGGTGCTGTAGCGGGTGTTATTCGCACTCTTTTAATAACTAAAAACAGAGAGGAGAGATGATATACCTGCAGCTATTTATATCATATCTGAAGATAGGTTTCTTTGGCTTTGGTGGTGGATATGCCATGCTCTCGCTTATACAAAACGAGATTGTTGAGCAGCAAGGGTGGATTACAACCTCGCAATTTGCCGACATTGTCGCCATCTCGCAGATGACACCAGGCCCAATAGCCATAAACTCGGCTACCTATATAGGTTATACGGTAGGTGGTTTCTGGGGCTCTGTAGTTGCTACTATTGCAGTCTGCTTGCCTGCAATGACTATAATGCTTACACTAACAAAGTTCTTTATCCAACTGAGAGGAAATAGCATTGTTCATAGCGTAATCTCCTGTATGAAACCCGTTGTTGTGGGCATGATTGCAGCCGCAGCACTACTGCTTATATTCCCTAAAAATAGTAGCGAGGCAAGCTTTATAGACCACTATAGCTGGATTATCTTCGCTGTAACCCTTATCGCCTGCTATAAAAAGGTAAATCCAATACTACTCATCATCCTCTCCGCCATCGCCGGAGTGATTATCTATTAAAAATATACGCTGTTGGCGCAACTGAAAATCCGGCATAGGCAGCAGGCTAAAGCCCTTAATACCGCGCGCAAAGCGCGCTATTGTATGCCATTTATCATTATTCCGCGCGCTGACCTTAGTGTCTCTAAGGACTCTAAAGTCTCTAAGGTCCTTAGGGACGCGCGCCTAAATCAAAACACCCACTCCGCTAAATTAGAGTCCCCAATTTGTTGTCAGAGTGGTGCATAAAGTACCTCCCATTTGTGCTTAGAAGGGCGTAGATGCAACGCTCGGCAAAAATAGCCGCGATGGGACATACTAAGCGTATTTCCCATTGCGGCTACTTTTTGTTAGCGGAAGCAGGTATGCCCTTATAAGTGCAAATGTACCGCGATCACGACAAATTAAGACAAAGAATTTGCCAAAATCTCTATCGGATGTAATACCTTCTTAGTTGTGGACATCTCAATCTGCCACTTGCAGGTCTCGCAGTCGGTAGATACATAGTCGCAACCAGACTCTTCGATAGCCTTAAAGAGTTTGTCTCCGATAGCCTGAGAGGTTTCATAGTTCTCCTTTTTGAAACCATAAGTACCTGCGATGCCACAACATTGAGACTCAAGGCAAACAAGCTCTACGGACGGAATTAGTTTTAGGAGTTCGATTGAGTAGCAAGTCCAACCCATGCGCTCCATGTGGCAAGCAGAGTGATAAGCCACCTTAATACGAGGGGCGTCTGGGTTAAAGTTGAGTTTTACATCTCCGTCCGTAAGCAAGTTATATATAAATCTTACTGCAAGGTCGATATTGTCCCTCACATCGTCATTTTCTATTTCGAGAAGGTGTTTGTACTCATCGCGCAGAGTAAAAGTACATGTTGAAGATGTTGCAACAACCTTCAGACCTTTATTTTGTGCCTCACGAATAGATTTGAGGTTTACCTGAGCCTGCTTTTTTGCTTGATTAACAAATCCGTTTGATATCAGAGCCACGCCGCAGCACTTCTCTTTATCAAGCAGTTGCACTCCATATCCGAGAGCATTAAGCACCTTTACAAAGGCCTCGCCGAGTGGTGGGTTATTGTAGTTTACATAGCAACCATGGAAATATGCAACCTGTTTAGAGAAGGCTGCCTGCTCCTTACGACGCTTTTTCATACGGCCCTCAAAAGTTCCAAAAGCGTACTTAGGGAATATTCTACGGTGGTCTATATTCATCACACCCTCAACAATATGGCGTACAGGTTTAAGGCCAAGTGTTGCATTTACAACAGGGGATACAAGGGTTGCCACAGAGCCTACAAGGTCTGTATTGGCAAGGGTAAACTCTCGAAGGCCAGGTTTTTTGGTTGAATATTTTATCCTTGCACTCTGGATAATATCGCCTATTCTTACATCACTTGGACAAGCCACCTCGCAACGCTTACAGTTAAGGCAGAGGCTAAGGTTCTGGTCATAATACTCGGCACCCTTCATGCGGAGGCGTTCCGAATCGGGACCCGCCTGCTTAGGTCCTGCATAGAGCGGATTGACCGCTGCAACGGGGCAATATACTGTGCAGACGGTACACTTGGTACACTGCTCAAAATTATTCTGACTATACTGTTTTTCCATACCCGCTACTATCTGTTAAGTATTCTCTTAGCAACCTCTATTGCTGTAATCATGGACACACCTGCACCAGAGCCCTCTTTTACAGGATTAAAGCCTCCTAACACTGCACCACATGCATAAAGGTTATCTACAACCTCTCCTGAGAGAAGAGTTCTAAAATCGTTATCAGTTACAACACCTAAGCCCATAAATGGCTGCTGTTCAAAGAGTTCTCTTGATACACGCTCTGTATTCTGAAGAGTATCTACGCCAAAAATCGACTCCCCGACACAATCACGGTCTGAAGTAAGTCCGCCGCCGATAAAACTACCTGTTGCAAGAACAAAATTATCGGCTGTAAGGGTTACACATTTAGAGGTTGTGATACTCTGAACGCAATTATCGACAATATTGCCACACTCTACCGTATGACCTGAAAGAATTGTTCCACCAAAGTTTGTAAATACTCGTCTCAACGCGCGCTCTGTCTTTATACCCTCAACTGAAGGAGGCATAGTGGCTACTGTACGAATAATTTTACCGGAGAGAGTCTCTAAACGCTCCCACACATCGCTGCGCTCAAAGCCCAACACTGCCGGAAGGATTACAGTCTCTGTAGTGCAGCGAGAGATAATACTTGCAAGGGCGCGAATATTCTCCTCTTTATCCAAAGCTCTGGCTACAGCAACAGAGCGCATCTCTGTAGGATTTGCGCGACGAATAACAGTCTCAGGAAGTGAGAAGTGGTCTAATGTAGTCTCAACGCCTAAATCCTTGAGTGTCTGAGCAATAAAGTCTGGATAGAAATCCAAAAATCCCTCTATGCCGAGCAGCGTAACACTCTTAAAGGTCTTTGCCTCCTCAAGAGTCAACATACCCTCAATAGTTGCAAAGCAGCTTTTAGCCCCACCTGTAGGTGTTATATATCTATGACTTTCATCAACAGAGCCTACTGTTGAGATACCTGCCACAGAGAGAATCTCTATTGCAGTATATGCATCCTCCAAAAACTGAGCATCATCGACCTTCGAGTATGGATGGTCTTCAGCAAGCGACGACTTATCGCCATTAAGGAGTGAGAAGCTACCGGACCAAAAGTGTAGCGTGCTGTGTCCTTTAGCCACCAAAGCGACCTTTTTACCACCGCGGGCAAGCTCTATGCCACAGACAAGGGCAGAAAGTCCGCCACCTATTATCACTGTATCGTATCTCATAGCTTACTCTGTTATTTTATCGTTACTCAAATCACAAACACCGTCATAAAGCCAGCAGAGCAACTCTCCCTCACGCAGAGTATCACCCCACGCTACGGCAGACATACCCTTCCATCGCTCCGACACAAAGCGTTTCAAATCACTCTTTGCACCCTCAACTGTGCAACCATGAGCCTTAGCCATTACCGAAGCTGCACGAGCCGCACAGAGCGAACCTTGGCATGTTCCCATACCCATACGGGTACGGCGGCGTAAGTCTATAAGGTTGTTCACACCAAGCTCCTTTACAGCGTACTCAACTTCGCCAACTGTTACCTGCTCACACTCGCAGACAAGGGCACGCTTTGCTGCTGTAGAGCTATCTATCTTTGAGGCGTTATCTCCATGACGCCATGTAGCCGAAGAGGCCGAGCAACTCCATTGTGAGCCACCTCCTGCTGTGCGCTTACAGGACTTTGACTCCGAGCTACCCGGCAGCATCTTTTCGGCTGTCTGACATGGTTTATCTATACCGAGTTTCTTACAGATAAGGTCTGTAGTCCACTCCGCCATAAGTCTGTAGGTCATCAACTTTCCACCTGTGATGGTTATAAAGCCCTCTACACCATCTCTTGTTGCATGGTCAAGCAGGACAATACCACGACTCACACTTCTTCCACTTGGATCATCATCCGAAGCCACAAGCGGACGCACACCTGCATAGGCTCTCAGTATGCGTGTATGGTTGAGTGCAGGACACAGCATGCTTCCCTCGCGCAACAGCAAGTCAACCTCATCTCTGGTTACATACATGTTATCGCACTCGTCAAATGGAACTTTTGTCGATGTTGTACCTATAACCGTTATACTGTCGCCAGGAACAAGAATATCCGCATCGGCAGGCTTACGACAACGGTTTATAACCACATTATTCACTCTATGTCCAAAGACAAGCAACGAACCCTTAGCCGGCAACATGTTTATCTTAACACCAGCCTGAGCAGCAATATCTCTACCCCAGATGCCGCAAGCATTAACGGTTATAGTGGCACGGAACTCCTTTTTCTCGCCCGAAACCGTGTCCGTTACCTTAACACCTACAACCCTACCACTCTGTTGTACCAACTCATCTACACGATGATAAGTAAGCACATGAGCACCATGCAACTTAGCATCCAGGATATTGGCTGCCGTAAGTCTGAAAGGGTCAACAGAGCCATCCGGTACCTTCACCGCACCAATAAGTTTAGGATTGGCAGACGGCTCAATGATAAGAGCTTCTTTAGGGTCAATGGCCTCAGCAGAAATTCCCGCAGCATGGCAAGAGTCAATAAACTTTTTCTGGAAATCTAACCCATCCTCAGGCAGAGATATAAATATTCCGCCCGTGTCCTCAACACAATGCGAGGCTACACGACGCAGAATCATATTCTCCCTAATACACTCCTCTGCACTCTCGCGGTCATTTACCGCATAACGCGCTCCTGAGTGGAGCAATCCGTGATTTCGGCCTGTCGCACCGGTGGCAATGTCGTGCCTCTCAATAAGCAGAGCCTTTATGCCACGCAACGCACAATCGCGCGCAACACCAGCTCCGGTAGCACCTCCACCGATGATAATTACATCATATTCGTTAATCATTTTTTGATAATGTGGTATCTTTAGGCCACAAAGATACAACAAAAACAAATATATCGAAAGTAAATAGCAGAAAAAGTTGCGTTTTTTTGAAAGAAAAAGGAAAGAAAAGGAAAGTTTTTCACAAATCACGAGTTTCCTTTTGCCTAAAAATGATACAAATAACAAAAAAGCGACACTTTTTAACCTAAAAATTAGCGCAAATATAGGGTCATTAGGAACGCGCGCCAAAATTAAAGCACCACCTCTGCCAAATCAAGGTCAGATGCACAATAACAGCGAATAACAATAAATGACAGCGGGCTAAAGCCCTTAATACTGCGCGCGCTGACCTTAGTGTCTCTAAGGACTCTAGGGTCTCTAAGGTCCTTAGGGACGCGCACCCAAAATTAAAGCACCCCTCCGTCAAATCAAAGCACCAATTTGTCGTCAGAGTGCGGCAGGTACAACGCTCGGCAAAAATACCCGCGATGGGCTGTACTTTCGTACTGCTCATTGCGGGTACTTTTTGTTAGCGGAAGTAGATGCCGTGCTATGACGGCAAATTAAACAAATTAAGGCAAAGAGAGATAATCACGAACAATCTCCTCATAAGTCGCCATCACATCCACAGCTTTTTGGTCATCTTTAGGCTCGAACATAAAGACACCACGATAGCCGTTATTGACAAGCAGGGTCTTATAAATCTCGCCCCAGCGGTGGTTTTTCGTAGCGATATCGCCTGTACCAACAAGCATGTGGCTATCATTACCTGACTTATAGATTGTATCGTGGATATGTACAGTACCGAGTCTTCTACCTATATGTATAAGGTACTCCACAACATCATATCCTTTACAATTTGCATGGCCGATATCAAATGTGGCAAAGCCATCGCTATAAGGGGTTATAACAGCGTTCAAATCCTCTTTGGTATAGCAGAAACTTCCCACAAGATTCTCTACACACAATCTGACGCCATACTGTTTTGCTATAGGCAGCATTGTATCGAGAGACTCATGAGCTTGAGATACTGCCGTGGCATTTGAGGATACGCTCTTGCTGGCATGTAGAACATAGTTTTTACATGTAGTAAAGTTTTCGACACAATGTCTCAGAACGCGCAACAGATAATCTACAGACTGAGTTCTCACACTCTCGCTGCCACTGATATTGGTCCATGTTTTATCCTCATAAGGCAAGTGGATAGACCATACCGTTATACCTTTTACCTCTAAAGCTCTTTGCATTGATGCGAAGGTTGAAGAGATAGTATCATCGCTCTTATCTTTTAATCCGTAGCTATGCTTAAATTTAAGTTCTACATACTTAAACCCTGCTGCAGCGACCTCTTCAAGGCGGGAGGTAAATGTTTTGTCAGCTACATTTATCTGCATACCCGGATAGTATTGCAGATTTTTAATACTACTTCCCGGCTCGGCTATATTGGTTGTAGGTGTAATCATAACAACAGTTGGCTCTGACTCTTCGGGCTTATCTGGTTTTGGAATATTATCCCAATCGGGTCCATTAGGGCCCTTATCTGCTCCACAGCCGGCAAAAGTCAGTGAAAGACAGGCTAAAAATGTTCTAATTATTCTATTCATACTTTGTCTTGTATTTTTCAACAATCATCTTGTAGCTACTCATAACACTATTGGCATTGCTGCCACTAAGTTCAAAGAGAAACACTCCACGATAGCGACAATCTTTGAGCATTGTGTAATAGACATTTTCCCAACCGAAATATTTATCAATATCTCCGTCGCCAATATCGCGGTGGTCATCCACCCTACTACCAAAGGCGGTGTCGTGGATATGAACAGTACCTAAACCAGGACCTATCCACTTGAGAAAATCTATAACATTTACACCCACACAGTTTGCGTGGCCGATATCAAATGTTACCCAGGCATCCTCGAAGCCTGTAATAGTATCGCTCATCTCCTCTATTGTAGGGCAGAGGCTACCTACGAGGTTTTCTATGCAGATTCTTACGCCAAGTCTCTTTGCCTCAGGCAACATATATTCAAGCGACTTACGCGCCTGAAGTACAGACTCGCTACGAGGCGATAGTACACCCTTGCTGGCATGAAGAACATAATTTTTGCATGTTGGAAAATTTGCAGCACAGAGTCTTAGCACGCGCATAATATTATCCACACTTTGAACTCGCACAGACTCTTTGCCGGCAATATTTGTCCAAGTGGCATCCTCAAAAGGCAGATGTATAGACCACACTGTAAGCCCTGCAGCGTCAACCTGCTGCTGTTTCTCTCTTAAAATTGCAGCCACTTGGCTATCGCTTTTATCCTTTAGTCCATAGCTATGTTTTATCGTAATCTCGATATACTTAAAGCCTGCCGCAGCAATCTCCGAAAGGCGTGTAGCGAAGTTTTTGGTTGCTATATTTATTGAAATGCCAGGTTCATAGCGCAAACCAGCAATATCCGAGTCAGCAGCAGCAACCTCTGTTGTAGGAGCAATTATCTGCTCTACAATCGCGGGTTTCTCCTGATTATCCTCGCCATTTTGGTCTCCAGAATCATCCGGAGTTTGTGTATCATCCGGCTTTGATGGCAGTAAGCTCCAATCCGGACCTGTTATCTTATCACCACCTCCACAAGAGAGTAGCAATACAGAACATATTACTATCCAAAATCTGCGCATAGCCCATCTATTTATTATACTGCTCTACATACTGTTTGAGGATGATATTATGGTATGTATCCATAACGGTCTTAGGCTCTTTATTACCCAACTCAAACATAAATACTCCACGATAACGATTATCTTCAAGCAGAGTGTTATACACCTCGCCCCAACGATTTATATTACCATCTCCAACTACGCGGTGGTCGTCAATCATTGTTGCATACATTGTATCGTGAATATGGACTGTACCCAAACGATGGCCTATCCACTTAAGGAAGTCAATCACATCTACACCAACACAGTTTGCATGGCCGATATCGTATGTTACCCACACATCCTCAATGCCATCAATCGTTGCACCCATCTCCTCTATTGTAGGACAGAGGCTGCCCACAAGATTCTCTACACACAATCTAACACCATACTCTTTTGCCACAGGCAGCATCTCTGACAGCGACTTGCGAGCCTGAAGCACAGACTCACTGCGAGGTTTCAGAGTACCTTTGCTGGCATGAAGGACATAGTTTTTACACTCAGGAATACTCTCTGTACAAAGACGCAAGACTCTCATAATATTGGCTACGCTCTGCACTCTGATACTCTCCTCTCCGCCAATATTGGTCCAAACTTTATCCTCAAATGGCAGGTGTATAGACCATACGGTAAGATTATTTGCAGCGGCAGCTTGCTGTTTTTCGGTCAGCATCTGTCGCACCTCCTCATCAGTCATGTTCCACAAGCCGGACTTGTGCGCAATAGAAATCTCTATGTACTTAAAGCCTGCAGATGCTATCTCTGCAACCATTTGGTCAAAATTCTCGGTCTTGACACCTATTGAGATACCCGGATAGTAACGCAAGCCTTTGGTATCCTCCCCCTGCTGGGCAACAACCGTTGTCGGAGTAATCATTGTTGGGCCAGATGTGCAGGATAGAGCCATCAATGCCACAAGAACAAAAAATAATCTCTTCATATCAATAGTTTTTAGTCGATTTCTTCTCCTTATAAAATATATGACACATAATTACAAAGTTACGCCCAAAGGTAAAATAAAGTTTTTATCATTGTCAAAAATAGTAAATTTTTCGTACATTTGTAACAACAAAACTTATTTTTTATGAAGACATTTAGATATAAAGAGCCAAAAATGAGCGTTATAAGACTCAATATTGAGCGTGGTTTTGCCACTTCACTTGAAAATCCAGAGACTAACCCCGAAATAGATTGGTAGCCATGAAAAGATTGATGTTTTTTGCACTTTGTGCTATATTCATTGCCGGATGTAGCAGTGATATAACAAATGATACCACGCCAAATGGCGATATACTGAAGGTCTGTTTTGAGCCACAATCTCGTGTACAACTTAATGAAAACAGTCAAACGGTTTGGAATACAGGGGATAGAGTCTCGGTATTTTATCGCAACGACGGAAATAGCTGTTTTGAGTATCAAGGCGAGGATAAGGCGGCAAATGGCAATATTGTAAGGGTTGATACGCCAAGCCATACAGCAGAGTTTGACAAAATAGTTGCACTCTATCCATACAACAGCAACTACAAACTTAAGACTCGTGGTTCTGTAGAGATTAGCGTACCTGATGTGCAGTATTACGCAGATAGCAGCTATGGCATTGGCGACAATATTATGATTGCCATCAGTGATAATGATAAGTTGAGTTTCAAAAATATATTTGGCTGGATAAAGCTCCAAATAACAGGCAAAGAGTGTGTAAAAAAGATTATTCTTAGCAGTCGTGGCACAGAGGGCAGAAGACTACTCAATGGAACAACATATATAAGCCTTGAGGATTTGAGTCTATCTGATTTTGAGTGGCAGTCAGACCAAAATTACACAATAACCCTCGACTGCAAAGAGGGCGTTACTCTTTCGGAAGACAAAGCCACTGATTTCTATATCGCGCTGCCTCCAACATCCTTTACCGAAGGCTTCTATGTTGCAGTTTATGGCGACAACGACAGACCTATGTATAAATATACAACCGAATCTGTTGAAATTACCCGCAACCACATAACCCCGACAAAGGTGTTTAGTTGCACAGACGATGGTGCAATTCGCAATAACGAGATTTGGTACACAACAATTGATGACAAGGCTATTGAATTTTCAAGTTTCAATTTCGGAGTATCAGTTATATCTAATACTTACAACAATGGTAAGGGTATTATAACCTTTGATGGTGATGTAACAAAGATTGGCGACAGAGCCTTTGCCACATGCCAAACGCTTAGTTCTATTACCCTACCACAGAGTCTGAAAACTATTGAGAATTTGGCTTTTTTCTACTGCTCAGAGTTAAAAGAGGTAGTAGTTCCTGATAGTGTTGAGACTATTGGCACTTCAGCTTTTATTGATTGTGGAGCTCTTAAGAGTGTAACTTTAGGTAAAAATGTAAAAATAGTATCCGATTCAGCCTTTGCCGGTTGTTATGCACTTACAAAGGTTAGTCTCAACTCAGGGTTAGAGGTTATTGAAAGTTTAGCTTTTAACAGCTGTACAGCCCTTGAAAACATTGTTATTCCCGACTCGGTAAAGAGCATTGGTTCAAGTTGTTTTTATAATTGTTCTGCCCTTGAAAATATTACCATAGGAGAGGGTGTAACAATTCTTGATGTTGGAGCATTTAGCAACTGTACATCTCTTAAAAGAGTAAATATCCCTGACAGCGTTAAGACTTTGGGGACTACGGTATTCGAAAACTGCACAAACCTTATGTATGTTGAGGGCTGTAGTGGCATTACAGAGATAGGAGAGAGGGCTTTTGGATTTTGCTCCTCATTGGAGAGTTTTACAATACCTTCAGGTGTTACAGAGATAAAGTTCGATACATTTACAGGTTGTTCTTCCCTGAGCTATATTAAAATTCCAAGTAATGTTACCAAAATTGGCGAGTTTGCTTTTACATTTTGCGAAAACTTAGGTGAGGTAACCATGGAAAACGGCGTAACATATTTAGGCAGAGACGCTTTTAGCGGATGCAAAATGCTGTCAAGCGTGAAATTAAGCGACAAACTCTCGTCAATAGAGATGAACTGTTTTGCAGGCTGTACTGCCCTACCTATAATAGATATTCCGGAAAATGTAACAACTATAGGAGATGGTGCTTTTGCAAACACAGGACTACATAACATAACACTTCACGACAATATAACCTCAATAGGTAGCTACGCCTTTTGGAATACACAACTTATGGATGTTACAATTCCGGATAATGTCGTAAAGTTGGGATATGGAGCTTTCTATGGATGCTCAGTTTTAGGTAGTGTAACAATAGGCGATGGAGTTACCGATATCGACTACTCAACATTTGAGGATTGCTGCAAATTATATACAGTGAATTTGGGCAAAAATATCAAAAGCATAGGTAACTACGCCTTCAAGGGGTGCTATATTCACGATATAACACTACCTAACACACTACAAAGCATCGGACAGGAGGCTTTTGCATCTACATTTATCAGCACCCTTACAATTCCGTCGTCTGTAACTCAAATTGGAGCTTATGCCTTTAATCCTGGCTGTTTGCAAAAGATATACTGCAACGCTACAACCCCTCCGACAGCTCTGCTTATGGAGGATGGTTTTTGGCAGGCATTCTCCGACAGCTACGCTGCAACAGCTATGAAAATATATGTTCCGGCAGCATCTGTTTCTGCATACAGCACAGCTGACGGCTGGAAAGAGTATTATGATAAAATCTTTGCATTGTAGCACAAAAAAGGTAGTCGGCGTGGAGGAATACCATGCCGACTACCTTTTTTTTGTGCTACAAGAAACCTACTCCATAGGAAACACCCTAATTTCGGTAACACCAGCCACAGCTGCCTTTAGAGCCTCAATATCGGTTTTATCCTCAACTTGTCCGTAGTGGTATGGGTAGAATATCTGCGGTTTTATAGCTTTTACCACCCTTGCAGCCTGCTCTACAGTCATGGTATAAGGCTGATTTACAGGCAGAAAGGCAATATCAATATCTTTTAATGACAAAATATCCTCTGTATCCTCTGTATCACCGGCAAGGTATATCGAGCTACCTCCGATATTTACTATATAACCGCAGTCTTCGCGTGATTTTGGATGAAAGTCTGTATGTCCCTCGGTTATATTATATGCCGGAACAGCTGTAATTTTAACTCCCTCAAAAGGTGTCGAAATAGAGCCAGGAAGCATGGTTATACAGTCATGTTCAAAGGTCTCTGCCGAGGTTTTATCGCAAATTATAACAGTATTTTTTGTCTGTAATTTCTCGATTGTTGCAAGTTCGAGGTGGTCGTAATGGGAGTGTGATATAAGAATTATATCGGCTTTAGGCTCATCTTCCCACTTAAAATCTCCGACAGGGTCAAGGTAGATATGCATACCATTCCACTCTATACCCAACGAGGCGTGCGCATAGAAAGTAAATGTGATTTTTGAGCCATCACGAGCCGTTACTGTATCCTGAGGATAGGTTGCCACATCCTTTTTGCAGCATCCAAATAGTGATGAAAAAAGTGCCATAAGTGTAATAATTTTTACTCTACAATTCATACAAATATCGTGTTTTACAACTCAAATTTAGATATTTATTGTGAATTATTCAATATTTAGAGTTATTTTTGTGGTGAGAAAGGAGAACAATGATGCATATTTTGAGAAAAATAGCTGTTATTTTACTTAAAACCGTAGCCTCTCTGCTACTTATTGCTATGCTTGCAATGGTTGTTACGGGTATCAGTTTGGTGTATCGTTTCCACAAACTTACAGCCTTTGAGGGTCCGGATATATTCAATCCATATAGAAACTTTAAGAAAGAGGCTCCCTGGAAGAGGGCAAATTTCCATACACACACAAAAGTTGATGGAATTTTTAACGAGTGCGACCATACTCCGGAACAGGTGTATCAGGCACTAAAGCAGTTTAATTACGACATTGTTACCTTCTCAAATCATAATCAGATTACAAATCATCCATTTGACCCCAAACTACAGGTCAATCTCTACGAGCATGGATACAATCTGCTAAAGTATCATAAATTGGTTTTTGGCAGTGATAAAGTCAATCTGTTTGACAATCTACTACCTATTTTTACCTTCCAGAAACAGTTTCAGTTAGACTATTTGAGAGACAATAGCGACATTGTGGTCCTTAATCATCCTCTAAGGACAACCGCCTTATCTATCTCTCAGATGCAACGGCTGAGTGGTTATCAGATAATTGAACTCGATAGTGGCAAGAGCACCGAAAACGGCTATTGGGATGTAGCACTCTCGGCAGGTCGTTATAGTTTTGCTTTGGCTAATGATGATTTACACTACCCTGACCGTTCAAGGGCTATAGCTGTGCGTTGCAACTTTTTGCAAACGCAGTCAGAGAGCTATCAAGATATAAAAAATACACTCCTTGACGGGTGTTACTACTCCATGCGCATACCCGATTATGGCAATGGCGAGTGGAGTACAAAAATCGAAAAAAACAAGACAATCCCTTATGTTAAAAATATTGGCTTAAAGGATGGTGCTGTCTATATTGCCCTCTCACAGAGAGCCGACAGCATAAAGGTAACAGGTCAAAACTGCGCAACACTATCTTTAGCTGTGGCTACTGACTCTTTAGGCTACAAAATGTTACCAACAGACTCCTACAGCCGATTTACAGCATATTTCCCAGAGGGAGAGGTTATATACTCAAATCCATTTGCCAGATATGATGCTGCAACCTGTGTTTCACCATTTAGAACAGATACTCACAGCGTAGATATGACACTCACGCTGTTATACAACTTTATACTCTTTGGAATATTTACAGCCCTTTGTGTAACACTCTACAAAACAATCTTTGTATGGTAAAACTATCAAACAGAACTCTCTCCGTAACAGCACTCTCTATGGTGCTGAGCCTATATACACTTATAGCCTACCACGCCCCACTCTTTAGGGTAGTTATCGAAAATATCGAAGGGGGAATAAACGGCGTAATTATCACAGCCGGTCTGGCAGTTCTGATGTTGGCGACCAATTTCCTTATTGCCAATATGCTGTTATACCTCTGCCGAGGCGTAGGTAAATGGATTATAGCACTATCGCTTGTGGCAGATGCTATAATGTTGTACTTCGTAAATACATACGATGTGCTTGTTACAGACTCGATGATGGGAAATGTATTCAACACCCGCTACTCTGAGGCATCTGGATATTTTTCATTGTCGGCTGTGCTATATGTTGTTCTCTTAGGCATACTTCCGGCTATATATATCGTTACCCGAAAGATTAATTACAAGACACTTAAAGTCTTTGGCAAAAATTCAGGCATAGCCTTTGCGGTAATGTTGACCGCTGTGGCTGCAAACATAAACAACTTTACATGGATAGACCGCCACGCAACAAAACTTGGAAGTCTGCTTATGCCGTGGTCATATACAGTAAATACGATACGCTACTATAACTCTGTCAAAGAGCGCAACAGAAAGGAGATAAAACTGCCTGATGTTGTCTCTCAAACCGATAGCAAGGATGTTGTTGTGCTTATTATCGGAGAGTCGGCACGAAGTGAAAATTTCTCACTCTACGGCTACCACAAGCAGACAAACCCTCTTCTTGAAAATGATGATGTTAAGGCTCTTAAAGCTACATCTGCCGCAACATACACCACAGCCGGAGTAAAGGCTATACTTGACTATAAACCGACAGATAAGCTCTATGAACTACTACCAAACTACCTCTTCCGCGCAGGCGTGGATGTTACCTGGAGAACAAGCAACTGGGGCGAGCCTCCGCTGCACATAGAGAAGTATTATAAAGTGGCAGATCTAAAGGCTCTATATCCTGATGCTGACGAGAGATATGATGGCATACTTACTTACTCTCTTGCTGAGCAAATTGAGTCAAGTAGCGCAGAAAAGCAACTCTTTGTTCTGCATACATCTACAAGCCACGGACCTACTTACTACTCTAAGTATCCTGCTCAATTTGAGCGTTTTACGCCTGTTTGCACAACGGTAGAGATGGCCAAAGCCGACAGAGAGGAGCTATTAAATGCCTATGATAACACAATACTCTATACAGACTACCTTATCCACTCTGTAATAGAGGAGCTTAAAAGTGTCCAAAACAGACGCTGTTGTATGATATTTGTCTCCGACCATGGAGAGTCGTTAGGCGAAAACAACCTCTATATGCACGGCGTCCCTATGGCAATGGCTCCCAAAGAACAGATAGAGATTCCGTTTATTGTTTGGCAGTCTGACAACACATTGAAAATTAAGGATTTAGACGAGGTTGGACAGTATCATATTTTCCACTCTGTCCTCGATTTCTTGGGCATTGACAGCCCTATTAAAGATGAAAATATGAGTATCTTTGAGTAGGAAATTCCTATTTGCCACTCTAAAGTCATCTTGTGAAAAGATTGAAATTTTGCTACATTTGTAGCGTTAATTTTTAATAAATTAGGTTCTATGAAAAGATTTTTAATGCTTGCGGTTGCA